>DATIJO010000170.1:0-14600 GCA_035478555.1 Chlamydiales bacterium | reverse complement strand
TTCAAAAAAAGGCAAACGAAAACTACAAGAAATCGCCCACAATATGCCTTTTGTAGGAAATCTTCTGCATACGGCATCCCTTGTTCGCTTTTGTAGATCGGCATATGCGCTTTTACATTCGGGCGTGCCGCTGTTGGAGACCCTCCTTCTTTCAAAAAAAGTCATTGGAAATCCTAAACTAGAAGCTGTTTTACAAGAGGCGGAGAAGCATCTTTTAACGGGCGGCAAAGTGAGCGAGATCTTGGAAAAGAGCTCCCTTTTTCCTCCCCTTTTTACACGAATATTTTCTCTAGGAGAACTGGGAGGAAGCCTTTCCAAAATGCTCTATCATTTAGCTGAAATTTACGAGGATGATCTAGAAAAGCATTACACAAGACTTACTCAAATGGCCCAGCCAATGATCCTTCTTTTTTTAGGTTTAGTAGTAGGTTTTGTGCTTCTTTCTGTCCTTCTTCCTCTGACCGACGTCAGCTCATTTTTAGATAAACAATAAAATTAAGGTAGTTATGTACAAAAACAAAAGAAAACATCCCATGACTCTTTTAGAGATCATGATCGTCATATTTTTAATAGGTCTCATTGCAAGCGTCATCGGCTACAATATGAAAGGCAGTTTAGATGAAGGGCGGGCCTTTAAAACAAGGCAAGCAAAAGAGCAGATCCACGATATTCTCTTTCTAGAGTATGCAAACAATAATTTTTCAGTTCCTCTTGAAGATATTGCAGCCGATCCTCAGAGATATCTTGAAGCGTCCGGGATGGTAAAAAACCCAGGGGCCCTTCTTCAAGATGGTTGGGGCAAACCGTTTGATATCAAAGTAGCAAAAGGCGATCTCAAAATCACTTCTAAGTCATTAGAGGACTATGAGAAGAAAAAGAACAGGACTAAAGAAAAAGATGAGGATGAATAAACGAGCCTTTACTCTCTTTGAGCTTTTGATCTGCTTTTTTCTGATTACGCTGGCCGGTAGTTTTTTAGGAGTGAAAGGGTATGCTCTTTTTCAAAAGACAAGAGATGAAGGAAAGGTAAAAAAAATTCTTGGCCTTTTAAAAGAAAGTAGAGAGCTTGCTTTTCTTCATGGAGAGGACAGGGTTCTTCATTTAATAGAGGGAAATAAAGGCCTATCTTGTTTAACAGGTTTTGAAGGGGGCAAGAAAAAGAAGATTTTTCTTGAAGGAGTTCACTTTTCATTCAATGGTATTAACTCGCCTGAATTAGAAATAAAATTTTACGCAAGCGGACCTTTTTCCCCTCATGGTAAGATAAGGTTTTATACTTCAAAAAATGAGCTTGCTGAACTCAGATTATCTGATTTTTTTCAAATGGAGATGAAGAACCATTGATCAAAAACCTAGCTTGTCTCTAAGCTTGAAATTTCTACAACTACCCATTTTTCAAGGAAAATTTATGTTTAGGCTCTTGGTCCTTTTTGTTTTTGCTATAATTACCCTCTCTGCAGAAGAACAAGTGCAGCAGCAAAGAGTTCAGCTCTCTCAGCGCCAGCCCAACTGGCGGCCTGAAGTGGTGCAAAATCACGCTAATGGCTTTTCGGAAAAGGTTGTCTTTTATAGGCCCGGCGAGGGGGAAGAAGAGGTCCCTGCCAAAGAGATCACCTTTTATGCTGATGGGAAAATTCGTCAGGAAAGAGACCTTGATCCTGAATCTGAAATAGGCTCTTTTGTATCACATGGGCTGTGTGTAGATTTGTTTCCTGAAGGTAAACCGCAGAGAGTTGCTTTTTATTACAAAGGAGCTCTTGAAGGAGAAGTAAGGGAGTTTTACCCAAGTGAAAAGATTCGCATTATAGCCAATTATAAAAATGGGCAATTAGAAGGAAAATTTGAGAGCTTTTACGAAGATGGTGAAAAAAAGGAGACCGCTTTCTATCAAGATGGAAAGCTAGAAGGAGATGTCACTTTCTACTATCAAAATGGAGTCAGGGGAGGGCTTATCCCGCATCATGATGGCAAAGTGAACGGTGTCTGCTTTGAATGGTATGATAATGGTTCTCTGAAATTCCAAAAGTCGTTCAAAGAAGGTGTTTTACATGGTGATGGAAAAACACCTGCCATTCTTTTCTATGATGAAAAGCGCTCTCTTGTTGAGGCTATTGATTTGGTGATGGGAAAACCCATCGGTCTGCATATCAAATATCACCCCAATGGTGTGGAGAGCTACAAACTTAATTACAACAAAGATGGGAAAAAGCACGGCAAAGAGCAGATTTTCGATGATAAAGGAAATCTCATTGGAGAAAGTGAATTTGTTAACGGAACCCCTGTTGGTAAACACTATCTCAATCACCCCAACCAAAAACCTGCCAAGATAGCTATTTTTGATAAGAAAGGTCTCTTGCAAGGAAAAATTCAAGAATTTGATGACAAAGGGCAGATCGTTCGCGAGTATTCTTTAGATGAGAATGAAAAAATCAATGGTGAGCTCAAAGAATGGTTCTCCAACGGCAATCCTAATAAGGAATACAATTATAAGAATGGAAATTTTGAGGGCCCTCAAAAAGATTACTATGAAAACGGTCAGCTAAAAGATCTTGTGCATTTTAAAAACAATGAACAGGACGGCACTTTTGATGCCTGGTTTGATAATGGCAAACACGCCACATGCGCCTATTTTCGAGCAAATAAAAAAGATGGCAAATTTACCGAATGGTATCAAAATGGAAATGTCAGGGTGGAATCTGTCTTTCGGTTAGATGTTCCGCATGGGGTCTTTACCGAGTGGTATGAAAATGGCAAGCCAAAGGTAAAAACTATTTTCGATAATGGGAAACAACACGGCAAGCGTATCGAATGGAATGAAAAAGGTGAAATTACCTTTGAAGGCAACTTTAAAAATGATCAGTTGGATGGACTCGTGCAAGTTTGGTACGGCAAGGACAAAATCAAAGCCAGAATGTACTACAGCGCAGGGACAAAAGATGGTAAGCATGAACTTTTTTATGAAAATGGCAATGTCCAGCAAATAGGTGAATTCACTAAAGATCAGCCTAATGGGCAAGTGCGCGCCTACTATCCCGATGGGTCATTAAAGCTTGCTCAAACTTTTAAAGACGGCAAGCCAATCGGGAAACATGAGGAGTATTTTCCTAAAGAAGGAAAAGAAAAACCTCGTACTGCTAGGCTCTTTCTTTATGATGACTTCGGAAGGCTTCACCAAGATCAAAAGACCTTTTATCCTGATGGAAGTCCTGAAACCCTGGTGCAATATGATCATGGTAAGATGCATGGTAGAAAAGTTGCTTGGGACAAACAGGGAGAAATTATAGAAGAGGCCTTCTATGCCCATGGAAAACTGGAAGGAAGATATTTTGAAAGAAATAAGCAAAACCAAGACATCACCTTCATCTATAAAAATAATAAGAAGAACGGCCCCCATGAGGTCTTTTATCCGCCTAATGAGAAGGGAGAAAGGATCAAAGCACTAGACGCGGAGTTTCATAATGAGAAACTGGAAGGCGATGTGATGGAATACCAAAGGGACGGAAAACTAGCCGCTGTCACTCATTATAAAAACGGTCTAAAAGAGGGAGAGGCCCGTATCTATTCTCCTGATGGAAAGATCTTCATGGTCATGAACTACACAAATGATAAAAGAAATGGCCCTGCAAAACAGTTCTTCCCTAATGGAAAAATCTTCCGCGAAGTAGAGTTTTTAGACGATAAAAAAGAGGGAATAGAAAAAACCTTTTTTGACAATGGAGAGGTTGCCTCTTTAGTTGGGTATAAAAATGATCAGCTTCATGGATCAAGCCGCCATTTCAATGACAAGGGCATACTTGTATTTGAAGGGGAGTTTCAAGAAGGCTTAAGACATGGCATATTCAACAAGTACTACGATGACGGAAAGCCCTATCTTCTGCAGTTTTATCAAAAAGATAAACAGCATGGAGAAAAAAAGAAATTTGACCAAGACGGAACTTCCCATATCAGCTACTTTGAGAATGGGAATTTAGTGAAGAAGAAAGCCTAGGTAAAGGCAAAAGTCTAAAGGCAAAAGGCTGCGGAATCATGAAGAAGGTCCAGTGGACCTTCGTAGTGCGGAGCAGGTGAGCGAATAGCGAACCGGGTAAGTGTGGAGGAAGCAATTTCATTGCTTCAACTTTACTGCTTTCTCCACTTCTGGCGGAACAAAGCCTTTTAGGGAGCCGCCAAAGTGGGCAATCTCCTTAATTAGTGATGAATGGATGTGAGCAAGCTTTTCATCTGACATTAAGAAAAGAGTCTCTATGCCGCTGAGCTGCCTATTGGCAAGCGCCATGCGGAACTCATACTCAAAATCAGAGAATGCTCTAAGTCCTCTGATCAAGACTTCCGCTCCTATCTTCTTTGCGAAAGAGACGTTTAAGCCACTAAACTCTACGACTTCAATATTTTTATATTTTTTGGTAAGAGAGGTGAGAAGCTTTTTTTTCTCCTTTGTAGAAAGAAGAGACTTTTTAGAAGTGTTGTCTGCAATCCCAACATAGAGAAAATCAAAAATTTTTGAGGCCCTCTGGATAATGTCCAAATGACCATTCGTAGGTGGATCAAAAGAGCCGCTAAATAGAGCTTTTTTCATGTCTTCTTTCTAACTTAAACCCTCAAATCATTCAAGCGCCTAAACTTAACTAATTCATTTCTATTCGGTTAGATCCATTTAAAAGAATTTTTCTTTTTTTTTATTTGGAAAGGAGTAGAGTTGTGATTGTGAACAAATCAATTGTTCTAAACTTGGAGTGTTTACTATGTCACAAGAAAAAGGCAAACCATCAGGCAAACCACAACAACAACCACAACAAAAACCAAAAGGAAAATAAGGTTTTTATTGTAAGTGTAGCGGGTAAGGCCTTTGGTCTTACCCGCTTATTTTTTTATATTGAGTTAGGTTTGTATTTCCGAAAGTTCGTCTATCAATTAAAACACATCCCGGCAGTTGATATTCTTCTGTGTCTTTAGAAGACTCCTCATAAAAAAGGATCCCCTCCTCTTTCAGAAGATTTCCTTTTTCAATGAGTATAAGACAATCTGCTATCATCCCTTTTAGATAGGGAGGATCGATATAGATAATATCAAACTGCTTTTTCTTCTTTCCCAGATTTTTCAAATGAAAAAAAACATCTCCCCTTAGGATTGTGGATTCAGTTTCTGCTTGTAAACTCATTATATTTTTGGTTAAGGCATCTAAAGCATTGTTATCTTTTTCTACAAAGGTTACATGCAGCGCCCCTCTACTTAATGCTTCTAATCCCATAAGGCCACTTCCTGCGAAGAGATCTAAAAATTCTGCACCATCTATTCTGTCTTGTAGAATATTAAAGACTGCGCCTCTCACTAAAGAAGAGGATGGCCGGGTATGATTTGTTTTTGGAGCGGATAGGACTCTTCCGCGGTATTTTCCGCTAATAATTCGCATAATTAAAACAATGCCGGCAGTCCATGTTCTTCTAGTAGACGATGGGCATCTTTTAGAAGAGTTGGATTTTTCTCACGGAGGTATTGTTCGTAGAGAAATTGGGATTTCATGATTGCCCACTGGGTCTCAAGACCTGGCTCTGCAGGTTTTGCGTTTAAAAAGGAGATAGTTTTTTTAATGTTCACCCAACCATTTTTTTGTTTTGCTTGGATGAAAAGGATAAAATCGGTGATCTCTTTTGTGGTCCCCATGAGAACAAAGGGCTGGTCAGCGTAGAGTGTTGGCAGCTGTTGAAAAGAGGGAAAGATTTCAATCTTATTTCCCGGATTTCTTGAAATGGGAAAGCATGCGACATCTTTTGCGATGGGATAGTGGAGAGATTTTGCCATTTTCAAGACTCTTCTTTTGATGCCTTGAAAAGTGGGAGTGGAATAGAGCTTGCCTTTATTTAAAGCGCTGATGAGATCTAATAAATTGAGGTTTTTATCTTCGCTCATAGCAAGGGTATAAAGTGAAAATTTCCCTTGGTTTTGAGCGGTCCATTGATGAAGAAAGAAAGATTGTTTGCTTTGGTTGGAAAGTCCGTCCCCATTGGTAATCATGATAACGGTGGCAAGTTCATTATCCGGGACCTTGTCAAAGAGGAGAGCATTTAATGGCCTGTAAGGGTCAGCGGAGGAAAAAAAGCTGCCTAGCTGCAAGCCTTGCAAAAAGCCTTTTGCTCTAAGCTTATTGGATTTGTTTGCAGGGATATTATTTGCCTCTAAACGCTCAAACTTATTGTCGAAGGCAAAAATATTAAAATTGTCATCCTCATCTAAAAAATTGAGAGCTTTGGTAACAGCATTTGTAGTGATTTTTAAACGGTTTTTTTGAATGGCATTTGATTTATCGATAAGGAAGTAGACATTCTGTTTGATCTTGGGAAATTGAGATTCAGGTTTGGGAATAATGGTAAGCGCAAAGAGATATCCTTCTTTATGGGGAAGAAATGTTAGTTCGGTGTCAAACATTTCACCTATTGAGGAGGTGCCTAGTTCCCTTAAAGAGGGCATCTTGAGCAGATCATCGGAAGTTTTTATTTCATTTGCAGCGAGCGGGACTGCGCTTGCTTTTTCTAAAATGGTGACCATACCCTCCGGCACTGAAAAGTCTGCTACCTCTTCCTTTTCTTCCTGAATAGCAAGAAGAGGAGAGGCTAAAATGAAATTTTCTACTTTTTCTTGGGCTGCTGCGGTTTGATGGAAAGTTTCCTTGGGAGGAGGAACAGGCAATAGCGGCACTTCCAATTGTTTTAAGAGCTCAGCATGAAGCTGAGGCAGAGAGGTGAGTGCGGCAAGGCTAGGTGGATTTTCTTCTAACAATAATTTTTTACTATAGTCAATCTCAGGAAACTGAAACTCTTTTTTTTCTACTGAGATAGAGATTTCATCTAGGTGGGAAAGAGACTGAGAAAAGAGATACTCCTTGGACGGCTCTATTTCAGGATCTGGTTCATTCTTTGCTAAACAGCTTAGGCTTTTTAAGGAAGGGGCAGGGTTTTTAAATGTGAGATCGACTTTTTGCACAATTGGTGCAGATTTTGAGAGAGTTTGGGCAAAACCCTTCCTTTCGGAATAAAACCAGAGAGAGTGGCTTTGTAAAAGATAGATGGCAAAAGCGTGGGTAAAAAGCGAAAAGAGGATCGAAATTAAAAGTGTTTTCTTCTGCCGCATCTTAATAATATATACCCTATCTACTGAGAGGGTGTCTATACACAAATGAACTCAAAAGTTTGTCTTTGACTTCGCCAGCATCCCCATCTTTGAAGCCGTCTGCATCGCCCAACTTATTTAAGTTGAGCTGCTTCGACGCTGCTTCGCTTCTTCAAATCTGACGCGCTGGCTTTGTCAAATTTCAACCTTTTGAATTCATTTGTGTATAGTTTGACGATAGTATCTCGAGGTTTTTTTGCACTCTATTATAAAGATAAGCGGTTACGGGGTACTTTTCAAGAATACGCAATATTTTAGTTGCTTCTTGGGAGTATTTAGTAGCATCTGCATTATTTTTATTAAAAACAGCAAGTCTTGACTTGGCAATAAGGATTTCCGCATCCATTAGATCTAAATAGGCACGGGATAAATTTTCTTTTTCCGGCATATTTTTGCGGGCATTTTGATAATTTTTAGAAAGAATGTCCTCTTCCGATTCAAAATCTTGGACTGCTTTAGACAGAATAGAAATTCTTGTTTCTTCCTTTTCAGGGCTATTTTCGGCGGAAGAGATGATTTCTGCGTACTCCAGGGCTGCCTCCAAATGCATAGGCTCGTAAGCAAAGGTCCTTTGGATGATCAAATCTTTTAAAAGAGAGACTGCTGCAATAAATTCTGGATGAGTTTTAAGCTCAGGCTCATTTTTCACATTCTCAAAATGAAGCCTTGCACTTTGCAAAGTGGAGTAGATACTTATGAAGTCTTTGAAAGGCTTTTCAATGATCTCTTCAAATAGGATCAAGGCTTTTGAAATGTCCTTCTTTTTAACTGCAAATTTAGCCTCTGCAAAAAGGATCTCTTTCTTGTACTCATCGGGTATGCTTTCTTTACTAAAATTCTTAAGAGATTCAATCGTTTGCTCTTCAGAGAGATAATCCTCTTTTAGCTCAAAAAGGTCTTTAAGCTTTAAAAGCTCAACGATTGGCATTTTATTATTTGCTAGCATTGCAGACTTTCTCTTTTCCAAGAGAAAGATCGCCCTTTTTGCAAACTCGTCCATGACAGGGGAAATCTTAAGTTTGTTTTGCCAATTCTCTTCAGAAAATTTCTTTACTTTCGCGTAGTAAAAGCCGGAAAGCCAGGCCAAATTAGCTTCTTGGATCTGAGAGCCGCTGAATGCCGCTTGAAAGAGATGTTCCGCAGCCTTGTCCCAATAATCTCTCTGGGCATTTCTCTCTCCTAATTGCAGATAAGCATTGTAAAGTCCTAGCCGGATAGACTCTCTGTTTTGCAAATTGGCATTCAGGTCCAATGCCTTTTCAGCGAACCTGCAAAACTGTTCCAGGTCCTGTTTTCCTTTTTGGAAAGAGTAGGCAAGAAGAAGATAGAGATCGGGAGAAAGAGGAGATGCTGGCGTATCTTTAAGTTGTTTGTCTACAAGTTCAATTGCGGTATTGTAATCTTCTATTTCATAGCAGGCCTTTGCCAGGGTAAAGCTTAGGTCATCTTTTTCTTTTTCGGTCAGGAGTTCATTCTGCTGAAGGACCAGTCTAAGATCAACAGCTAGTAGTTTTTTTGCTTCCGCTTCATTATTTGCATTGCCATTTTCAATGGAAGAGTTGATGAAATAGCGCCAAGCAAGAGGTGCAAACAAACTATTGGGATAATGGGTAAGGAACTCTTTAAATTTCACCCTGCATTTTTCCCACTCTTTCTGTGAATAGAGAAGATGAGCGTATTCATACAGAAAACTTTCGCGGTTTAGGAATTCAGGGAAGTTTTCATCTAGATAAGCAAAATCTTCTTTTGCAATACTCTCTTTTTTCATGCGCTTGTCCAGCATGGCCTTGCTAAAATATACCTCGGCAAGAAGAGATTTAGGGATTTTTCCACCGTTTTGCAGCAGCGGATCAAAAAGAAAAGGATCTTCCAATTTGCAGATGCTATCTAGAAGCGTAAAGAGTCCATGAGAAAACTCCTCTTCCTCTGATTTTCCTGATTGAATAAATTCTAAAAGCTCATTGTAGGCCCTTTTATGGTCGCCTAAGAAATAGTGGCTGCTGCCAGAGAAGAAGTGAATTAAAGGAATTTTTTCTTTCGGAATGATCGATTGATACTGGTCTTTAGCTAGGAGCACCTCAGGATACTGTTTGAGCTCAAAGAGAAGAGCGATGCGGTTAAAGGCAGATTCAGGGGCTTTGGACTTGCCCATGTTGCAGACCTGTAAAAATGTCTGGATTGCCTTTTCTTTATTATAGCAGGCCTGAAGAACACCTGCCTTAAAAAGCATTTCTTCTTTTTTAGGCGTATTATTTTGGGCCAGTTGAAAATAAGATTCTGCCGCTCTTTCTGTTTCCCCGAGAATATGATAAAGATAGGCTAAAGGAGGCACGGCTTCTTTAGAGAGCTCAGGATCTTTGATCGATTCAAATCTCGATTTAGTGATTTTTGCAAGCGCTTGCCGCTCAGGAGAGGATTCAGGCAGCTTTAGCACCTCATAGTAGAGACCTTCTGCAAGAAAATAGAGAATTTTATTATAGACCTTGGGGTCATCATTTGCGAAATGGACTAGATTGGCCTCGCATTCTTTTGCAATGACCGGATATGCATTCAGTTCCCTATAGCACTGCATTTTATTGATAAAAAACTCTTTTTGCAGCTTTTCATCTTTAATATTGTCATAGTGCAGAATGGCCTCTTTATAATTTTTGCCCCTCAATTGAAGATCGCCGGAAATGCCGCTTAGGATAGAAATAAAGGTGCTTTGAGGAAATGCTTTAATAAATTCTAGGATCTGCTGCTGCACAATCTCATACTCTCCCTCTCCCCAGAATTCAGAGATCCTGCGTAGAAATAGGGCCTCTTCCTGAGTTTTTGGCTCAGGCAAAGTATAGATCCTATCCTCTGCAGAGAGGGTAGAAACCACAAAAAGTAAGAGCAAACTAAAAATTTTTTGGCAAATTGCCATATTTTGTCGAGTATCCTTGCAGGGAGAGTATAGCGTTTGGTAACATTCTCTTCAAAGGGAGGTATAACATGGGTATATTTTTTGCAGTAACAGCTTCTTTTTTTTGCACGCTTTCCAATTACTGTATTCGAAAGTCGCAAGATCATGGCGGCACCTCTCAAACAGCTATTATGATACAGATGATAGCCGCTTTTATTATGATGGTCTTTTTGAACCCCATCCGCATGAACTCCTATTTTATCACTCCCTCTGTAGTCATACTTGGGCTGATCGCAGGCGGAGTTTTAGGAACAATGCTCTATTTCATTGGGAAAGCATTGGAAAAAGGCCCCGCAGGGCTTACTTTCGCGGCTATATCCGCAGCGACCGCCCTACCATCTATCTTTCTGTTTTTCGCTGTAGGGGAACTTTTTCAGCTTGAGTACCATTTTTGGAATGGACTTGGATCGTTAATGGTCATTGCCGGGCTATTTTGGGCAGCTTCGCAATATACCCAAGTAAAAGAGATGAAAAAATGGCTCCTCTTTGCAATGACTGCTTTTTCTCTTCATATCGTCTTTTTAGTTCTGATCTCGGTCAGGTCCCTTGCTATGAATTTTCCCCAACTACAGGTCCCTTTTTTTCCGGCAGAGGAGCTTCAAAGCCTCTGGTTTATGCCTATGATCTATCTGGCATCTGCCCTGCTTCAGGTTCATGCATTCTATAAGCAAGAAAAAAGAAGCATTTCCCGATGGGAATGGATCTACGGCCTCATCGGCGGCTTTGCCAATGGCTGCTCAACCTTTTTTGTGATCAAATCAAGTGAATATGCATCGCCTCTTGAAAGAGCGATGATCTTCCCCATCTTTTCTGTTTTAGTGATGGTCTTCTGCTATGCCTGGGGGCAAAAGCTCTACCAAGAAAAGGTCAACTGGAAGGCCTGCAATCTATCGGTCCTAGGGCTTATTATTGGTACTGTCGATTGGCAGATGATATTTAAATAAAGGCAAAAGTGCCGTGGCAGAAATTTCATTACTGCGGTTTATGCAGTAGAAGCAATGAAATTGCTTCCGCCTTACTTTTGCCTTTTGACTTTAGACTTTAGCCTTTATTGCGCCGTAATGCGCGAGCAGCTCTTCTGCTTTTTTGAAGTTTGCGCTCTTAAGGTCTTCGTAGATTTCAAGGCCTTTTGCAGTTTTACCTTGTTCGAAGTAGAGGACGCCTAGGCGAAAGAGAGCGTCTTTATCTAGGGGACGCAAGGATAGAAGAGTTTCATACTCTTTGATCTCTTCCTGAGGAAGAGAGAGCTCTTGATAGGATTTTGCAAGTTGAAGATGGACCCAAGGATCATTGGGGGCATAATATTCCAGGATTTTGAACTCCTCTACGGCTAGTAGGAGGTGTTCTTTAGCCTCTGTTTCAGTTTCTTGGATCAATTCCCTGAACTTCAATTTTAGAAAGGGGTGGTCCTTTAACTTAGCGGGATCTTGGGAGATTTTGGATAGGGCGCTATAGACGTTTGCAAGAGAGGTATGCACTTCAAAATCAGATGGGGTGATGCGGATCTGCTCGAGATGTTCCTCTATTGCTGCCTCTAGGAAGAGTTTTTTAAAGAGATAGACATCTTTAAAGTGGCAGAAGATGCTCCACTTATCGAGGTAGGGCTTAAGATTCTTCATCCTATCAGGCGCTCGGTAGAGATGCTTTTCAAAATCCTCAAGGTAGGAGGCTACGCTTAAGGCAGCATGAGAGATAGAGAGATGGTGTTCAAGCTCTCCCTTAGGAACACCTAAAGCTTGGCGTGCAGAGGTGAGAAACTCCTCTTTTAAGGCATGAAACTGCTTGGGCCTTTTGGATTGGAAATAAAAATGAAAAAGGGAGTAAGAAGAGGTGGTTAAAAAAAGAGCTCCAAGGCTTAAGGCTAAAAAGGTGCCCTCTGTCCTAGCTGCTAGAAGGAATACAATAGATATGATTTCTACTAAAAAAAGAAGGGCGTAAAGCAGGTGGAAAAGCACATAGCCTTTGGCGATTTTACGGAACACCTTCAAAAGCTTACGGTAATGGGGAAATAGGCTTTCTTGAAAGGATTCAGCGTTGATCGTATACGTTTTTTCGTTTTCTAGTTGTGTTGCCATCTTTTATTACCAAATTAGGATGTATTAGTTATTCCTACAAAAGTTCTAAATATTTTTAAACAACTATCTACCGGTCTCCAGCATAAAATCGATTATCCTCTGACTTACACCTGTATTTTGCAGCCTTCGGATCTGGGTCTGGTTTAGGTCGTAGCTGGTCTTTGTTTGACGGATATAGCGGATGACAGTCTCATCGCTGATCCCGCTTTCATGGAGTTTGATGATATCTCCTATTGTTAATGGATCTCCTCTATCCATGCGGTCAACGGTACGTGGGCTAGACTGCTCCATGACTTTTTGGTCTTGGGCGTCCAGACTAGACCCCACAACTGCAGATGGCACTTCAGCAAAGGTTGACCCAAAGGCCCCGCCGCTAATAGTACCTGCATTTTTGGGTTGGCATCCGGCAGATGCCAATAGTGTGATCGTTGCAAATAGGAATTGTCTCATTTCTCCTCCTAAATTATGTCCAATAGCCATTATGGATTATTCTGTCTATAGAACGTCTTTTAGCCAATTGGAATAAGTGGTTAATTGTTAGCAATTTATTGCTATTTTTATTTTTTTTCTCCTGCAAGCTCTTTAAAGCGGTAGCCAACGCCTCTCACTGTTTCGATCCATTGGAAGTTTGGCCCAAGCTTTTTCCTTAAAGATGCAATATGAACGTCGATATTTCGGTCTACAATGAAGGCATCGTCATTATTTACATCATCTAAGAGCTGGTTTCGGGTCAGTACCTTTCCTCGGTTCACTAGTAGTCTTTTCAAAATACCAAATTCGGAAAGAGTGATAGGGATAACTGATTCACCTTTTCTAAGAAGATATCTGTCTACCTCTAGGGCAAAATCTCCAAATTTGATCGATTTTGGCGCTTTTTCAGGCTCCTTTCCACGTCTTAAAACTGCCTTGATCCTAGAAAAGAGCACCTTTGGCGAAAATGGCTTGGACACATAGTCATCAGCACCAAGCTCTAGCCCCAAAACAACGTCCAGCTCTTCTCCTTTAGCTGAAAGGATCACTACAGGGATATTCTTCAGGTCGGGATTATTTTTCATTTTACGGCAGACATCGAGGCCATTTTGGCCGGGAAGCATGATGTCCAGGATCACAAGGTCAGGTTTTTCCCTCTCAATTGCTCTATATCCATTGACCCCGTCCACTTCCACATGAAGCTTATATCCCGAGATCTCTGCCTGCAGCTTGATCAAAGCGGCAATATCCTCTTCATCCTCGATTAAAAGAATGCGCTTCTTTTGGCTCATCTTTTCTCCAAACTTTGTTATTAGGTAAATCTAACGAAAAAGAATTAAAAAAATCTATTTTTTTCTATTACTAGCAGGGATAACAGGATGCATAGGATGAGAAAAATAATTTCCCTATCCTGAATATCCTGTTATCCCTGCTAATTTTCTAAAACCTGAAATTAGCCCCTAGATAGAAAAAGTGGTCATGATAAAGACTGTTGTACTCGGTCTCATAGCTGAGCTCCACGCCAAACTTTTGGCGGTAGGTAAAGAGAAGGTCAACGCCTCCAAGCCAGATATTTCTGCCTGTACCTGGAAGAAGGATAGTGCCGCCAATGCCTGCAATGGGAGCTACGCCTAAGTCCCGGCTTCTATTCATATACTCCCTTTGCCACTCAGCATAGAATTCGGGGATAACGATCAGGTCCTCACTATTATCATTGTAGTAGTTAAGACGAAAGCCTACTGATGAGCGAAGGGATTTTACTCTTTGACTATCTATATGAATACCTGCACTTCCTTTTTCATTGAACTTTTCTGCCCTTAGATAGATGTATTGAGCATTGGCAAGGGGGATAAAGTGAAAGTTGCAGCCGCCAATCGCATATTCAAATCCAAAGAGGGCATCGTAGCCAAAACCATTTGGCTTTCCACGCACTTTGCCAGTGGATGTGTTACGGCGAATGGAATAGAACTCATAAGCCCCGCCGCCGATTGCATTGATGGCAAGCGGTATGCACGAGGGAGAGTAGGTAAGGTAGATGCTTGCATGAAGTTCATCTACATCGATGCTTCCCCAGTTGTCTTTAGCATGAACGAAGATCCTTTCATAGTCTGCCATTGCACCTATGCCTACTTCCGAAAAGGCATAGTCAACACCCATTAGTCCGCCAACTGACCAGAATCTTGCTCCTGGATCGCCGTCTTTACTATGGATCTCGCCGTAGGCTCTTCCTGTTGGGCCAAAGTAGAAGCTGCCAGGCCTTACTTTTTCTGTCTCTACAACCTCTCTTCTTAGTTGCTCTTGTTTTTCTTCTGTCTCAGGATTAAAGGCAAGGAAGCGTTCGTTTGCAGATGCGATGAAATTATTCCTTATTCTGCTTATCATTGCTCCCTGCGCAGCAAAACGTCCTCTTAGATCTTCCATTTTAATGGTGATGTGGGAGTTGA
>DATIJO010000169.1:0-6118 GCA_035478555.1 Chlamydiales bacterium | reverse complement strand
CATATGAACCTATCCGAATAAAAAGTTTCAGGTTATTTTAGGGTTCTTACCTACTAATAGTGGAAAAGATCTTTTGCTCTTTGGTTATTTAGGAGGCTACATTCCGAGGAGATGAGCGACTTGTTAGAAAAGGTAAATTTCGCGATGCCGTAGGTCCAGATCTGTTGTACGCCTTGGTTTTCGACGTTATCTGGTTTACCAAGAATTCCTAAAATCTCATCTTCATGAAGATTGCCTTTTGTGAAGTGGTACTTCATGTCGAGGGTTTCAAAGAGATTGAGGAAGTTGGTGAATGCCTCTTGATCGGGGGTAGGGCAAGAGAGAGAGATTCTTGCGTGGATCCAGGCCTTTTCTAGATTGTGGTTGAGAAGGTGGGCATTGGAGAGGCTTGCATGGGCCTTAGAATTGTCGGGAGAGAGCTCTACAGCTTTTTCTAGAAAGGGGATTGATTCAGCATAGTCTCCAAAGGATACTAGTTGATTGCCTTGGGCAAGTTGTTGTCCGGTAGGAGTGATTGCACAGCTAGTCAACAATAAAAAAAGAGCATGGTACGGTCTCATGATGTTACTCCCAATTTTCTGGTACGGTTAAAAATCCATCCTCATAGATTGGACCTTGTTTTCCAATCGGTAAGGTGCCTTGAAAAAACTTTCTAAAGACTTGCAGTCCTTGTTCTGCTTTTTGAATGCAGAAGAAGCAGTTACTGACCCATTCAGAGCCTTTGATTGTTCCGGTTTGTAGGTTGCAACGGAAACGTGAGGAGATTTTAGACTGCCAGTATTCTTTTGAGCCAAAAAGCATGATGGGGGTGAGCGGTGCAGCGCCTACTTTTCTTCTGACCTCTTCTAAAGTATATTCAAAGTCCATTCCAATGCCGCCCATTAAGAAGATGGGAAAGTCAAGATAGAATTCAGCCTGTCTTTCTACGAGTTTATCAAGGCCGTAGGTCATTTTTGCATCGATATAAGGGTTTTGCTTTTGTTCATTGACCACTCCATTAGGGGATCTGAAATCAACAATATTAGCACAAGAGACAATTCCAAGCTTTTTCGCAACGCGGTTGCCCACTTCCATCGCCCCTGGGCCGCCGCCTGTTAGAAGAGAGATGGGAGTATTTTCATTTAAAAGAGGATGGGCCATGGAATTTTTCATTTGCTTAATGCCCTGGAGAAGTTTTTGCAGTTCCGTCTCAAAATTGCCTTCAATGAGATTAGAGCCGTAGACGCCAAAAACGGTGGACTTACGAAAATCTTCGATGAGTGGAATAGGTACAAATAGGCCTGTATCTTTGCCCGGTTTTACCACATAGCGAAGGACTTGGCGGGTGTTGGTATCCACCCAGAAAACGTTGAGTGCGAATTTTGCAAGATCAAACATAAAAGAGCGGTCTTCATGGGAGAAGAACTGGCCTTTATCATGGGAAGGGATCTGGAAGTAGATCTGTTTTATGATGGACTGCGCTCTTTCACTTAAGAGAAGACGCTTTAATAATGGCGAGGGGAAAAAACGGGAGAGAAGTACCCCTTGAGAAGTGATCAGTCCATGTTCGATCGCTTTTAAAAATGGATAACAGGGCTGATTTTCAAGATATCTTTGTAAAATATGCACCTGGCGAGAAGGATAATCTAAACCAGGAAGTTCATGTTTGTGGGGATCGCGTAGGATCCAATCGGAAGGCTTTATTTCATGAAGCTGCTGACTTTTGACGACAAATGCGGCTGCGAGATGGCCTTTTGGCTCAGGGGCGGTTTCAAAAGCTTTAAATAGAACCTCTGGTTGTTCAAGAGCTACTTGTAGTTGGTCCCTATCGGAAAAGAATACAAACTCTCGGTGAGGCTCCAGGGTATAAAACTCTAGTGGAATATCATCGATCACTTGTAGGCTTTGCCCAAAAAGCTCATAGACATCCCCGGAATCCATGGTGTCAGGCTGAAGGATAGATGCTGTAGTATGCTGGTAGCCTTCAGGAAGAAGTTCTTCAGCTACTTTTGCGAAAACCGTGCGGATATGAAGGGGAGCGGTTTTGACAAGCAGCATATGGTGGTCTTCCACGATACGCACTTTGTCTTCTTTCCATACTTGATGAAATTGGAGAAGTTCACGAGTTTTGAATTCCGGTTTCTTAAGGCCTTTTGCAATGGTAGGAAGAATGCCGTTGACAGATGAATCATACTCAATGACACCATTTTTTAGGGCGAGGAATGCAACGGTCCTTCCTTCATGTTTTTGGACAATAATGTCATCTTGTCCATGAAGACCGCCTAGTGAAAGAAGTGGTCTTCCTTGCCTGTCAGACCTTCCAAACATACGGAAGAGATAGTCAGGCTCTCTCACTCTTCGTCTTGGGTCTGCTGCGAATAATTTTCCAATGTAGGCTCCCTCTGTCAGAAGACTTAATAAGGAGGCAGCGATTTGGGAAAAAGGGGTCAGCTCTACTCTTACTTCCGCAAAATGTTTTTGAGGCTCAAAATGGTATTCCAATCCTTTAGCGTTGATGCCAAGTTGGGCAAGAGTGCTCTTTAGATTGAAAAATACATGGGAGTGCTCAATTTGAAAGCCCACGAAATGGGATGAGATCTGGTGGATGTGAACCACAGCTTCGATTGCATTATTTTCTTTACGCTTGATCGAATGGATAAATCCATCAGGCGTAACAAGGTCATAGTGGCTAGCTGTGATGACAGTTTCCATACTCTTAAACGCGTAGAAATGCTTGAATCATAGGATGAAAGAGGATAAACTGAAATGTTTTTCTAGGCTTATATGAAGATTGTATCTCGAAGTTTTGGCACTCATGACGGCTCCTTTCACTCGGATGAAGTAACGGCCTGCGCATTGCTTCTTCTATTTGATATCATTGATCGGGATAAGGTCCATAGGACGAGAGACTTAAACCTTCTCACAGGGTTCGAATACGTCTGCGATGTAGGTGGAATATACGATCCCAAGATCAAACGGTTTGATCACCACCAAGTGGAATATCGAGGCAATCTTAGTAGCGCCGGGATGATACTAAAGTATTTATTAGATCAGAAGATCATGAGCCCGGAGCTATATGATTACTTCAACAACTCTCTTATTATTGGGATTGATGCTCATGACAATGGTCTAGCAAAGTTAGAACCTGGTTATTCCTCTTTTTCCCAGATCATCAGTAATTTTCTTCCCATTGAATATAGTGCAGGTCCCTCAGAGTTTCAGACCGCTTTTTTCCAGGCTTTGGATTTTGTCTATGATTATCTTTTTCGCTTGCGCAAGCGATTTGAATACACTTCAAGCTGCCGCGAAAAAGTAAAAAAATGCATGGAGAAGAGCAAATTCGCAATGATCTTTGATGAGCCTCTTCCTTGGATGGAAAACTTTTTTGAACTTGGAGGAGAGTCCCATCCCGCTCTTTTCGTCGTAATGCCAACAGGCGTACATTGGAAGATCAGGGGTATTCCGCCTAGCCTTCGCGACCGTATGAAAGTTCGTCTGCCTCTTCCTCAAGAATGGGCAGGTCTTCATGACCATGATCTAAAGAAGGTGACCCAGATCAAGGGAGCAATCTTCTGCCATAAAGGTAGGTTCATTTCGATTTGGGAGACAAAAGAGGATGCAATGAAAGCTCTTCACTATCTTTTAAAAGCTGCCAATAAGGAGATTTGATTTAAGTGGATACTATTTTTGACAAAATTATCAAAGGTACAATACCCTCAGAAAAAGTCTTCGAAAATGAACGTATTCTCGCAATTAAGGATATTCATCCTGTCGCTCCTATCCATTTTCTCATCATGCCCAAAAAATCTATTCGCGACCTGCAATCGGTAAAGTCGGAAGATCTTCCTCTCATTGGAGAGATTATACAAGTGGCACAAAGCCTAGCGGTAAAATATGATATCGTGGACGGCTATCGTCTTCTTACTAATAGCGGCTCTGAGGCAGGACAGTCTATTTTCCATCTTCATTTTCATTTGATAGGTGGAAGACGGCTCACGCATGAGTTAGGTTAAAAGAAGTCAAAAGTCAGAAGTCAAAAGTCAAAAGTGCTGTGGCAGTAATTTCATTACTGCGATTTAACTAATTTTCGAATAAGCATTTGAAAGAACTCTTCTCTTTCTTTATCTGTTGATTGTAGTTTTTTTGCTAGAGGGCCTTTAGGTAGATCATTTGCCGAATACTCTAGATGCACTCCTGAGAGTAGTGCTAGGCCAGAGCCAATTTGGCGGGAGATGATAGCAGGAGGGGAACCTGCAATTTCACTGTAGCTTCCAAGAAGATTGATCCCTGGAGATTCATGCGCTTTTTCAAAGTAGCAGCCTCCATGATAAATAGAATAAATAGGAGAAGTTAGCAGTGGGGAATGGACCAAAGTTGCCTTCATCCCTTTTTTGCTATCATAGCGGAATGTATTGGGGCCAAAAGCCGGACCGATAGCTTTTCCCGGAAAGAAGGAGAGTTCTCTCTTCGCTAAGATTTCAAGAGACGCTCCCTTATCAAACTCAAATTCAGAAGAGGCAAAATAGGCGCCTGCACAAATACCTAGATAGCTTCCTCCATCTTGGACAAATTGGATAATGTTTTGAGCTTTTGTTCCTGAGATTTTTTCGTGGTAGGGAATATCTCTGCCTCCTGGAATGATAAGAAGGGAAAGCGTAGAAAGAAATCTAGAAGAAATGTCCTTTGCAGTTATAAATAGTGGTTTATAGCCCTGAAGTCTTCTGGCCAGAACGGTAATTCCTTCAGCGCTAGTGCCCTCATCGGTGTAAATTGCAATTTTTTTTGTAGAGCTAGGCATATTGTGGTAAGTTTAGAATAATGAGATGAGATTTTGAAGAAGTATTTTTTTGCCCTTTTACTATTAAATATTTCTTGTGTAATTGCAGATTCCCCTCAGGATTTTGTGAGGAGGACCCATTCCTATCTTCTATTGGAGGATGCCAATGGGGCTATCAAAGAAGTTGAGAGGGGGTTAAAAGAACATCCGGGAGATAGAGGGCTAGAAATTGCCCGTATTAAAGCTGTTGCAAGTCTTGGGAGTGAAAAGAGAGTTCTTCCCTTATTTTGGGAGTTTGTCAAAAAGCGGGAGAAAGATCCTCAGCTAAATGAGCTTTTAGAGGAAATTTCTTGGGGGGTTTTACGAAAGGCCTCTCAATCTTCTCAGTATACGATTCGCCTTTATTCTTTATTGGGAGCCTTCCTTACGCACGATGCAAGGGCAGTAAAGATCATGCAAGAGATGATGAGAGAGTCCAATGCGATCTTAAGAGCAAATGCTGTCCGAATGGCGAGCACTTATCTGGATGGGCCTTTAGAAGAGGAGATGCTAAGGTTGATCGCAACGGAAAAAGTGTGGTTTGTGAGGATGGAGCTGATTGGTGCTATTGGCCGCATGCGTTTAAAAGAAAAAGCCCATCTTTTGGAAGATATTTTAGCCAAAGATTCTTTGCTTGAAGAGAAGGGCGCGGCCATTCAAGCGCTTGTGCAAATGTATGAAGGCATTGACCTGGAGAAAATTTTCTATATGGCAGTCTCCGAAAGGGCTGCCTTCAGACAGGTTGCTGCCCATGCGGCTCTTTTTTTTGACATCAAAGAAGCGAAAGATGTGCTTTTACCTCTTTTGTACGATCCTAGGCCGGATGTTCGTGTTTCCGTCTTAAATGCCCTTGGGCTTCTTTTCCACACCGACATGGGAAAAGAGGAGCTGAAAGCTCTCCTTCAGCACTCTTTAGCGGATTTAGATCCCGCAGTTGCGATTACCGCCTCATGGATTTTGATGCTTTGCGACCCGGCAGCATCTGCGGAGTACTTTGAAAATTGGCTAAGCCACGAAGATATTGGGATTCGGTTAATGGCAGCCTCTGCCCTTGCGAAAACGGGAATTGCAGGAGCAGATTTTGCCCTTAAGATGTTTGAAGAGTCCAAAGAGCCATTAGTGAGGATCAATCTAGCGGTTGGACTGATCGGCCATAAGAAGTCTTCAAAGAAGTGCCTAGATGAGATCTATTCCTTTTTACATACGGAAAAAAAGCAGGTAATGGTCGCAGCGGATAAAAATCCTCTCTTTCCTGTCATTGCCCATTCGCACGTGAATGTCCGAGAAGACATTCCCAATTTTCCTGAAGCAGTTGATCAGATG
>DATIJO010000168.1:0-2597 GCA_035478555.1 Chlamydiales bacterium | reverse complement strand
GACTGGTCCAAAAGGCGAATGAACTCATCATCTTCCCACCTAGAGTAGTTTTTGGGATTGGAAGAGAATTTAAAGCGGTCTAAAATATTCATAGGGTCATTCACTTGGGCAAGCCAATTGTAGATCGAGATATCAAAGTCTCTTTTTTCCAATTTGTCCAGAAGAACCTTATTATCATATCCCTCTATTTTCACAGTAATACCAAATGCTTTTTCCCATTGGTTTTGCAGAGTTTGGGCAATATTTTTTTGATTAGGAGATTGATAGAGAAGATGAATTTCCTCTAAGTCTTGAACTGTTATCTCAAGTTCAGACAATGCTTCAGAAAAATTTTCTTTAGCAAGCTCCAGATCATGGTCTTCCAGGATGATCTTATTTTGACGGTTCATGAGCGCTGGTGGAAGCGCTCTCGTAGCTATGATCTCATCTTGCCTAGAGATATTTTTTACAATATCCAGACGATTGAGAGCATAACTAAAAGCCGCGCGTAAATGCAGGTTGTTAAAAGGAAAACTGTGCAGGTTGTAGGTTAAAAATATCGTGCCTGCAACAGGATGATAGTTAAATTTCTTGCTTTTTTGCAGTTTAGGTATGGCTTCAATAGGGAGCGGAGAAAGAGGCGTTCCTATCCAGTCCAGTTCATTGTTTTCAAACATTTGCAGTACGGTATTTTCATCTGCAATGATGCTGACTAAGATTTCGTCTAACCCCACATTTTCAGCATCCCAATACAAAGGGTTCTTCTGTACCTTTATTTCACGGTTTTTATTCCACTCCTTAAGGCAAAAAGGGCCGGATGCAGGCAGCTTCTTTCCTTCCATTTCCCAAAAAGGATTTTTTTCTATGATATGCTTAGGCAAAGGATAGAGGTTGCAAAAGGAGGTCACTGAGAGAAAATAGGGGGCCGGTCTTGCTAATATTACTTCGAGGGTATAATCATCAATTGCCCGGATACCAAGAGAGTTAGTTGCAACTTCTCCCGTAGCTACTTCTTCCGCATTTTTAATGGGGTAGAGTAGATATTTACAGGGAGATGGGAATTTGCTGTCCAATTGACTTTCCCAGGAATAGACAAAGTCATGTGAGGTTAGTGGCTTTCCATCCGACCATTTGGTCTTTTTTAAATAAAACGTATAAGTTAACCCATCCTCAGAGACCGTGTAACGATCAGCAAGCTGTAGAACGATCTCACCACTGGGTAAAGTTTTCGTAAGTCCATCATAGAGCATGAAAATAAAAGTAGAGGAATAAAGATCGCTATTTTTTCTCGGGTCGATGGTATAGGGATCTGTATTAAAAGCAATGCGAAGAGTCTTTTTTTCTTGCTGCTTAATTTTCTGACAAGATGAAAAGACTGCTAAACAAATGCTGAATATTAATACCAGTTTCCTCATGAACCTATCTCACTATTAGGGTTTTAAAGGTTTTTAGAGATTTTTGAGTAGATTTTGAACGCCTGTAAAGGTTTCCTCTTCGAGGACAGTGTGAAAACACACGGACGAGAAGAGGCGTTCGAAATATACCAAAAAGATCAAAAATTGAAAAATTCGAATAGTGAGATAGGTTCATAAAAGCCTCAAAAAAATAGAGGAATAGTAAAGCAAAGAAAGATCTTTTTTTAAAGGAAGATTTAAGGTAATGATTGGATAAGAGGATAATGCTATGAACCTATCCGCAAACTCTAAGCATTTGCTTTTTGTGCCTTTTTTGCCATATTTAAAAGCTGCTTCTCGGTCTACTTATTCAAGTATGTCCTTCGAAGCAGCTTCTAAATCTGACAAAAAATTCATCAAAAATCAAATACTTATACTTTGCGGATAGGTTCATGGGCTTTCTGAAAAGTTTACTCTACAATTTCTTATGTGTATTTTTTGTAAATCATCTTGTTCCGGATATTGTAGTTGCCTCCTATGCCAAACTGCCCCATATTGAAGGAGCAATTATCTTTGCTTTCAGCGTGGGAATTATCAACTCAGCTGTTTTCCCTCTCCTAAGGCTTTTTCAAGTGCCCGTTTCTTATCTGAAAATTGGTATCATAACTTGTATCATTAGCTTTGCAGCGTACTCTATCGTTAATCTCCTTCCTATTGGAATAAAAGTTATCTCTATTAAAGGCTTTCTAATTAGCGCTTGTATCGTTTGGATTGTTGCTTATCTCACTAACCATATGCAATTTAGCAAATATAAAAGACACCTAGAAGAAGAGGCCATCCTAAAGAAAAAAGAAGAACAAGAAAAGAAAAAGGAAGAAGAGAAAAAGTAAATCACTTCTGACTTCTTACTTCTGAGTTCTGACTTCAAAAACGTAGGCCAAGTTTTTCCTTGTTCCCCAAACTTTCAGAAAGTCCTCGAGAGGATAGGCTACGATTGTTTCTTCATTTGAAGAATAGGCTGAGTCGATGCAGAGAACCTTTTGATTTTTAGCATCGAAACCTGTAATGACCATTAAATGGCCCCCATTATATGGCTTTACAGCGCCGGGAAGAGAACCTTTCACACTCACTACAACCGGTATTCCTTTCTGCAGGCAGCTTAAGAGAGCATCAAAACTATTCAATCGCTCAATGTGGCAAGTGTATTTTCCATGAAGAAGGTTA
>DATIJO010000167.1:0-6833 GCA_035478555.1 Chlamydiales bacterium | reverse complement strand
CAATATATTCCAAAGATAATAAGAGAGATAATAAAAGAGGTAAAAATGGGCTTAAAAGAAACAATTCAGGATATGCATGACCTGCTATCGCCAATTATGAAAGATTTGAATAAGGTAGGAAGAGGCAATAAAGCCGCTGCCCAGAGAGTGAGGACAGGCACGATCAAATTGGAAAAGGTAGCGAAACGCTTCCGTAAAGAGTCAGTCTCCGCTGAAAAAAGCGGCACCATGAAAAAGAAAAAACGCTAGTCCTTTTTTCCTCTCTCAAAGTATCATTTTCTCCTGTGAAACCTTCCATTGAACTAGATCTTACCGTTACCTCCTTTTCTGAAAAAGGCTACGGCGTTGCCCGTTTAGAGGGCTCCAAAGTAGAGATTGCCCATACTATTCCCGGGGATGAGGTGAAGATCGGCCTGCAGAGGAAACGAAAGGGGATAAAGAAGGGAAAACTTCTAGAAGTCCTCAAAGCCTCCTCGGACCGCATACAGCCAAAATGTAAGCATGCAACCCTCTGCGGCGGCTGCAGCTGGCAGCAGATGAGCTATGAAGCTCAGCTGAAGTGTAAAGAAAATATAGTGAAAGACGCTTTTCAAACGGCGTCTGTCCGTCCGATCATTCCGGCAGTAGATCCCTGGAATTACCGCAATAAGATGGAGTTCACCTTTTCCGAGAACGCTGCCAAAACCAAATTTTTAGGTCTGATGATCGCCCATGCAGCCTACGTATTCAATCTGGAGGAGTGCCACCTTGCAAAGCCTTGGGTATCGAATGTAGTCAATCAGGTAAGGGCTTGGTGGGAAAAGAGCGGGCTTTTGGCTTATAAATTGCAGACGAATAGCGGCTGTCTTCGCCATCTCACCATCAAAGAGGGCTTTCGAACATCCGAGAAAATGGTCATCCTTACCATTGCCGGAAGTCCACTCCCTGAAGAGTTTCAAAAGAGCTTTGTAAAATGCATTCAAGAAACGCTTGATGAATCAGTGACTATTGTTTTAAGAGTCCAAAAGATCCAAAAAGGAACGCCCACACAGATCGAAGAGATCACCCTTCATGGAAAAGGCCACATCTTAGAAATGCTCTTCCCTGAAGATCCTCTCTATTTTCGAATTGGCCCCTCCTCATTTTTTCAGCCTAATCCTCTGCAAGCAGAGATCATCTATCGAGAGGGGATCAATATGCTAGAGTTAAATGAAAACTCTCTTGTCTACGATCTCTATAGCGGCACAGGAACCTTAGGGATGTGCGCCTCTAGAAAAGCAGGGAAGGTCTTAGGGATCGAGCTCTGTCCAAAAGCAGTGAAAGATGCAGAAGAAAATATTGCCCTCAATAAACTTTCTAATTTTACTATGCACCAAGGGGACGCAGGAAAAGTGTTAACAAGGCTTCTTGGCATGTCCAATATCTTTTCCCCTGACTGTGTCATCGTGGACCCTCCCAGGGCAGGACTTGATCCCTTGGCCATCTCCCATCTTCAAAGAATTCGCGCAAAGAAGATCCTTTACATCTCTTGCAATCCTCGCACTCAGGCTCTAAACGTCCAAGAGTTAGAACGCTGCGGCTATGAGCTGAAGCTTATCCAGCCTATTGATCAGTTTCCCCATACCGCTCATGTAGAGAATGTTGTGTTACTGGTTTTAAAATAATATTTCGATTGCTTTTTGACCCTATTTTCAGGCATTATTTCCCTGATAACTAACCTTAGGTTATAGAATGAAAAAATCTCTTTTAGTACTACCTGCTCTTTTAACTGCAGGATTTCTCTTTGCTGAAGAAGGCGAAGCAGTAGCGCAAAACGCTCAAGGCGGCGGATTCATGCAAACCTTGATCATGATCGGTATTGCTCTTCTCTTTTTCTATTTTATTCTCTTTAGACCAGAGCAAAAGAGACGTAAAAAAGCAGAACAATTAAGAAACTCTCTTAAGAAAGGCGACCGAGTGACTGCAATGGGCATCATCGGGACCGTTTCTCAAGTCAAAGACAACACAGTCATCGTGAAAATGGTGGATGGGAATAAAGTAGAATTCCTAAAAGCCGCGATCACAGACGTTCAGCCGGCTATCGAAGAAAAAGCTGAAGCTGAAGTTCAATCATAGTTTTGATGCTTCCCCAATGAACTGGGGAAGCAAATTTTTTACGCTGAAGCTAAGGGCAAGTGGGAGAAGCTATGACGACGTTGAACTGGTCCCATTTTAAGATGCTGAGCTTCCTTTAATTGCTTCGTTAGACTTTCAATTTCCGCATCTCGAGCATTGATCATTCCTCGTTGCTCCCATGCCGTTTGCATTCCAACTGAAACGTTTTCTTTTTGAGCTTCTAGCTCAGCCAGCAATTCTTCTTTTTCGCTCTCTTTAGCGGATAATTGTTCCTTTAGGGCATTTGCTTGTGCTTCAAATCTTTCAGCTCTTTCAATAGCGGATTGATCTTTATCAGCACTTTCTTTTTCTCTTTGCTCGCTATCTTCTACTCGTTCTTGTAATGCACTTCCTGCAAGTGCAGCCCTATTATAGGCTGCTTCTAGAGTTTCATGAGCATCTGCTTTAAGTTTTGCTCTAACTCTTTCGTAATCTCTCTCTCTTGTTAATCTAGCGTCTGCTTCAGCAGCACTATCTTTAACCTGTTGTTCCATCCGTCTTTGAAGTGCTAATTCAGCTTTACGGCTTTCTGCTAATTGTCTTTCTAGAGAGGATCTATCGTGAGCGAGTACAGCGTTCTCACTTCCTAATTGAGCAAGTTTTTCTTTATCTTTAGCAGCTTGCTCTTTTTGGCTTTCTTCAATCATTCGTAGTCTTGCTTCAGCAGATCTTACTCTTTCTTCAGCAGCGGCAGCCTCTTTTGCTTTTTCTTGATACTGCGATTCATTGTATTTGGCTCGAGAGTTTGCTACTTGAATGTCCTCATCCATTGCAAGCGCCTGCGTTTGCAGTTTTTCTTGAAGAATTGCAATCTGTTCGCTAAGAAGTCTAATTTGCTGCTCATGAAGTTCACAATGAGACTGTTCTTTTTCTTGAGGTTTTTTAGAAGCCGATTCAAAATTAGCTTGTTCTTCCCGAGCTTTTGATGCTTCTAAATCTTGAACTAATTTTTTGAAGTGTTCTATGATTAATCTTAAGTTTCTACGAGTAGCATCAATTGAAGCATCTCCTTCTTCATCTGCTAAAGAAGGGCTAGCTCTGCCATCATCAATCTTCTCTCCCGTCATCTTCTCTAAGGTGTCCAATAGCTGAGATATTTCCGCTCTTAGTTCTTCAAGTTCTTTTTGATTTCCTGCACCTGCACCAGCAGCGGGTAAGAGTGATAATTGATCTCTTAATTTTTGAAGTTCAGCTCTTTCTGAACCTAAACTTTCTTGAAGATATCTATTCTTTCTTCTTTCATCATCTAGGCTTGCAGCAAGCTCGCGATTTCTTTCAAGTTCTGCTTGATAAGCTTCGGAGACCTCAGCTAGTTGTTCTGCGCTCTGTTTATATTTTGCTAGCTCACGCCTTAAGATCATCAGGGCTTTTTCTTGATCCCTCTTTTGTCTAGAGAGAAATGCATTTTCTTTTTCTAGATCAGCTAACCTTTCATTTAACTCTCTTTCCCTAGCAGCAAAACTGTCGGTTTCTCTAGTAAGAGTCTTAATCGCCTGCTGAAGTTGCTGTTCAAGATCTCTATTCCTACTCTCTAATTTCTCTTTATCTGCAAGGGTGCTTGTTAATAAAGCTCTTTGAGAAGCAAGTTCTGCTTTTAATGCATCCATTTCTGCTACTTGCTTACGAAGCTCCTCTATTGCAAGTCTTTGTTCTTCATTTAATTGGAGCTCTTGTGCAAGCCGTGCCCTTAGAGCTTCATTGTCTCTTTCTGCTGCATCTGCTCTTGCTTTTTCTTTCTGAAGCTGTTCGCCTTGAGCTTGATTTGCTGCAAGCAATGCATCTACTCTAGCTGAGAGTGTACTTTTTTCTGCCTCGCTTAGAATGAGTTGTTCTGTTTTAACTTTAAGCGCCTGTTCTAGTGCAGCAATTCGCTTATTAAAATCTGCTGCTTCTAACTCTTTTTCGCGTGCAGCTTGAGCAAGAGCTGCCTGTAACTCATTTCGAGCTTTATTAAATTCTTCTTGTTGTTTTCTTAAAGCCTCTTGGGCTTCTGTTCCTGTTCCAGTTGCGGCTGCAAGCTGAGCTCGCAGTACTTCGTTAGCTTCTGTTAATTGAGCTATTTTATTTTTGAGCCCCGGAAATTTCGTTTTTAAAGCAACTAATCTGTCAAATAGTGCATTTATGGCTGGAATAAAATCTGGCAATGGAATGTCATGAAGTGCATGCAATTGCTTTAATGCTTCAACCAATTCTCTATGTGCTTTTTCTGCGGCTTCTGCTTTTGTTCTCGTTCGATCTAGCTCTGCAGCTTGAGCGCGATTTTCTGCAAGTAATCCATCGACCGTAGTTGAGAGCTGACTTTTTTCTGCTGCGCTTCGCGACAGGGCTGCTTCTAATTCAGCAATTCGCTTATTAAAATCTGCTGCTTCTGACTCTTTTTCAGATGCAGCTTTATCAAGAGCTACTTGTAATTCTCTCCTAGCTTGTTCAAATGCTTCTTGTTTTTCTCTTAAAGTCTGTTGGGCCTCTGCTTCATTGCTTTTTGCAGCTATAAGATGAGCTTGCAGTTCTTTATTTGCTTGTTTTAATTTTTCTGCATAAGCCACTAATTTAGGAATCTTTTCAGCAAAAGTATTTAGTTGAGCCTGGAGTTCTTTTACTCTTGATGTGGGATCTGGGGTCAATGAAAGTTCGCTCGCATTCTTTAAGGCTGCAAGCAATGCGTCTCTTTCTTGTAATGCAGTTTGTGCGCTTGCTCTAAGAAAAGACATTTGCTCTGCTTGTTCCTGGTTTGTGTTTTGTAATGCTTCTAATTGAGCTCTGAGTGAAGCTATTTCAGCATTATTATTACTTTCCATTTCTGCCAGGCTATTTTCTAAATCTTCTATTTGTGCAGACAGTTGCTCTTTCTGGGCTCTTAGGGCCTCCTCTAATTCTGGGCCTCTAGCTTGTTGAAGCTGTCTATGTAAAGATTCAATTCCTCTTGTTAGTTTACCAACTAATAAGAGTACTTTAGTTCTGAGTTCAGCTACTTGGAACTCGGCTGTTCTTTGAAGTTGATGCATGCGCTGGTTCATTTCTTCTGCTGCTTTAGCGAACTGTTCTTTAGCTTGTTCAAGCTGTTCCTCTAATTCTGCAATTCTTCTTGGAGCCTCATCATCTGGAATAGCTGCAGGAGCATCTCTATCTTCAACGGGAGGAGCATGTCTTCTTGCAGTTTCTAGTTCATCTTCCAGGCGTCTTACTAAAGCATTACTATCTATAAGTTCTCGTTCTACTTCATGAAGATGCCTTAATTCACGCTTTAAAAAATTATTAAAGGTTTGTAAGTCGCTTTGGTCCTGAAGTGCCTGATTTAATCTTTGATGGAGATTTCTATTTGCTGAACGTAGCTGTCTATTTTCTCTTTTAAGCACTCGGTTTGCTTCTTTTAGAGATCTAATATCTTGTTCGCACTGTTCAAGACGTCTTTGTAAATAATTGATTCTATCCTCTAACCGCTTTCTATCTTCATCGTCTAAAGAAGTCTCTAGCCTTTCTTGTAATTCATCAATTTCTTTTCGTAGCTCGTCATTCTCTTTTTCAAGTTCATCTATACGTTCATCATTTAATTTTACGCCGTCTCGACGGAGCCTTTCACATTCTTCACAGGTGCGTTTTAAATCCTTTTCTCTGTCTTTTCTTGTGCGCTTATCTGAGGATTTCGGTTTGGTGTCGGTAATATCTCTAGTTCGATCGGTTAAACTAGGAGAGTCGGTTTCCTCTACTTCATCTAAAGATTCATTTTCTTCGTGGATGCGATCGGTCTTGCTTGCAGTTTCTTGTAATGTTGGGGGATTGATTGGGGTCTGGGCAAAGCATCTTTGAAGGTATTTATCTAATAGGACATTAAGTTCGTCACTAGACTTTATTCTCCAAAGTCCCAAGCCTTCCACATTTACCCAAAGGGCAGGCTGGCCTTTGATACGGTTTACAAAAGGGATAACAGTGTTAGGGATGACCATCCCCCGAGCTTTAAGTTCCTCAAGCCCTTGCTGAAAATCCGGATGATTGCAAATATCCGAAAGCTCATTCTGGAGGAGCTCCATCATAAGGTTTTGCGCGGTCTCTTTTGATAAGAGATGGGGGGTGAGACCATTATGAAGGCTGATAGGTACGTTATTTGTAGATAATGTCATAATTTTAATTTGTTTTAATAATATTATATCAAAATTAGTAATAAAATTAAAACAATTATTAATATTTATTTTACTAATTGTAAGCGACTAATAATAAGGGGCTTATTCTACGAGGGAGGCCAGTTTCTCTAGGATCCTGGTATTTTGGGTCAGGATTTTAGAGACCTCGGAGGGGTCGATCTCCTTCTGGGAGAGGAGGGCAAGGTCATAGACCTGCCTTGCTAGGTCTTGGGCTAGCTCGGGATGGGCCTTTTGAAGGGCAAAGGCCTTTTGGACGAGCTTATTATTGGTATTCAGGACAAAGGTCTTTTTCTGGGGGAAAGAGCTCTCTTTTCCTTGGGTCACCTGCATATAGTCGCGGAGGCGCCTCATTTTCTCATCTAAGACAAGAAGAGCAGGGAGGTCATCGGTAGAGAGGCTTTTGGCTTCGACCTCAAGGTCTGTGGGAAGGTGGCCTCTAAAAAAGGAGGCGATTTTAGAGCTTTCGGTTTTTCCATCACTATCGAGCAGGCCTTTTTCTCTTGAAGGATCGATCATTTCGTCTAGGTGGGAATCGATCCTTTGGAACTCTAAGTCGTCTAT
>DATIJO010000166.1:0-1607 GCA_035478555.1 Chlamydiales bacterium | reverse complement strand
TTTTAGTAAAGAAGAGTCTTCTCACACCCACGGTGATTTTAGATCCCTGCGAGCGCTACGGACTCTTTCAAGCCATGCCAAATCCAAAACTGCCACGGGTAAAAGGTTTAGATAATAAACCTTTGGTTCATCACTATAGTTGGGTGAGAGATAAGCTAGCGATGCTAAAAAAAGTAACTACTTGGGGACACCATCTCGATAAAGATGATTGGAAAGATCTTGTTGAAAAAGAATTCTCCGGTCCCTTTTCAGGCAAAGATTTCTTCAGCGATTATCAATACCAAATCGTCGAGCCCTTCATTGATTTTCGTCCAGGAGAGCCTGCACACCGAACAACTTCACAAGAGCTCTTTCGCAAAAGTCTCATCTCTGAATTTGAAATTTCACCACAGAGATAGATACCACAGAGAAGGAAATTCGGAAGAGGAAATTCTCTGTACACAAAATAAAGAATCTATTTTACAATCACTCCCCTTACATTACCACAAGGAGAAAACCATGCGCATCAGTGAGTTCTCACGTTTAATCTCTCACTATGAAACAATTTGTAGTAACAGTGCCGTAAAACATATCAGACTCTTTACAATACATACACATCTGGAAAATGAGTTTAAAGGCTCAAGTTTTGTTGTTAGTACAGAAAGAAAAGAACAATTAGAGCACATGCTTCAAATTGTAAAAGAATCCCTTAATCGAGATCAAATTGCTCAAGCTGATTTCAAAAAGGAAATAAGCAAGTCTATAAGTTATATGGATGAGAAGCATTCACACAATATTAGAATATTAACTGACATAGAAAATCTAATTGCAACATTGAAAACCGAAGAAGAAATAATTCCGTCAAAACTCTAAATAAAAAAAGCCCCAATCAAAGATTGGGGCGAAGAAAAAATCTGGCGGCTACCTACTCTTCCATACTCTTGTGCATAGTACCATCGGCGACGAGAGGCTTTAACGTAACCGACATTCAAATATCTAACATCCCTAAAGGACGAAAAATGTCCATCTCTTCGTTGTCCTGCATCGACAACCCCTTTGGGGTTGCCTGCTTCGGCCGCCTTGATCTGAACTTTTTTCGTTGCCTTTATGAATAGTCACCTATTTGAAAGGCGGTTACTTGCTGAGTTCGGGAAGGGATCATGTGTTTCCCCTCTCCCTATGGACAACAAAAATACAAAAAAAAGCCCCGAGCTATTGCTAACTCAGGGCGAAGAAAAAAATCTGGCGGCTACCTACTCTTCCATACTCTTGTGCATAGTACCATCGGCGACGAGAGGCTTAACTGCTGAGTTCGGGAAGGGATCAGGTGTTTCCCTCTCTCTATGGCCACCAGAAAAAATTTTGAATTACAGGCATTTATTCATTAACTTGAAACGGCTCTTGAAAAAGACGTGAAAAAAAGTGTTAAGTCGTTGGACCGATTAGTATTGGTTAGCTTAATGCATCGCTGCACTTACACACCCAACCTATCAACCATGTAATCTTCATGGGGTCTCATTGGGAATTTTTATCTCGAGGGAGGCTTGGCGTTTAGATGCTTTCAACGCTTATCCTTTCCGAACATAGCTACCCGGCTATGCATCTGGCGATACAACCGGCACACCATT
>DATIJO010000165.1:0-6813 GCA_035478555.1 Chlamydiales bacterium | reverse complement strand
CAGACAAAACGCTGGATTTTCAAGAGCCTTATCTTCGAGGTATTTTTGGGTTTGTAGGGATCACAGACATTACTTTTATCAATACGCAGCCCACGGACATGGGTGAAGAAAAGGAAAGAGCTGCCCTGCAAGAAGCAATTGAAAAAGCAAAGAAACTAGGAGGTGCGAACCCATCTTGAAATTGGAAATTTTGTCTTTTTGCCCTTTTTTTGCCATATTTTAAGATCGCTTCTCGGTCTACTTAATTTAAGTATGTACCTGCGAAGCGATCTCAAAATCTGACAAAAAAATGGATCAAAAATCCAATATTTCGAATTTAAAGATAGGTTCGTGGATGCCTAGAGATCTTCCTGTAGGAAATGGAAATATACTGGTTGCCTTCGATAAGGATTATCTCTTAAGAGAATTTTATTTTCCGTTTCCCGGAGAAGAAAATCACACTAAGGGAGAGGTCTTTCATTTTGGCGTGTGGGTAAATGGAAAATTCAGTTGGGTGCCTAGTGGATGGACGATCTCAAAGGAATATCTAAATGAAAGTTTGATCACCAATGTCTCTTTAGTAAATAACGATCTAGGGATCCAGATCCGCGCCAACGATCTTGTTGACTTTCATGAAAATATCTATTTAAAAAAACTGGAGATAGAAAATCTTTCCGATCAAGAAAAAGAGGTCCGTCTTTTCCAAGGCCAAGACTTTCACATCTATGGAACTGAGATTGGAGATACTGCAGCTTATAGACCGGAGGTCCATTCTCTTTTGCACTATAAACATGACCGCTATTTCCTCATCAACATCTATGCGAACAATAAGTTTGGGATCGATCACTATGCAACAGGGAATAAAGAAACAGGTGTTTATGAAGGTACTTGGAGAGATGCGGAAGATGGGATTTTAAGTAAAAATCCGATTGCTCAAGGATCGGTGGATTCTGTCTTAGCCATTCACTATCTCCTTCCGCCAAAAGGAAAAGAGGTTTGCTATTATTGGATTTGCGCGGGAAAGAATTGGGAAGATGTATTCGAATTAAATGAGATAGTAAAGAAAAAGACTCCAGCAGTGATCTTTAAAAGGACGTTGGATTATTGGAAGCTCTGGGTGAACAAGGAAGATTTACAAGATGGCCATCTCCCTCAGAAGGTGTGGAATCTCTATAAAAAAAGCCTTCTCATCTGCAGGACTCAAATCAATAATACAGGGGCTATTATCGCTGGCAATGATTCAGATGTGGTCCTTTTTAACCGCGACACATACAGCTATATGTGGCCAAGAGATGCTTCGCTTGGCGCCTATGCCCTTGACCTAGCAGGATATTCGGAAATTACCCGGAAATTTTTTACTTTCTGCTCTAAGATCATTACGAAAGAGGGGTATTTTCTCCACAAGTATACCGCTTGCGGAACTCTCGCTAGCTCTTGGCATCCTTGGGAAAGATCAAACAAGCCCCAGCTTCCGATCCAAGAGGATGAGACCGCCTTAGTGATCTGGGCATTGTGGAACCATTTCAAACTATTTAAAGACGTGGAATATATCAAACAGCTCTATAGGCCTTTGATCATCCGTGCCGCGGATTTCATGATGGACTACCGGGATTATAAAACGGGACTTCCTCTTTTAAGTTTCGATCTTTGGGAAGAAAGACAAGGGATACTCACCTTTACCGTTTCCGCAGTTTATGGCGGTCTCATCGCAGCTAGCAATTTTGCAGAGATCTTTGGTGAAAAAAATCTCGCAGATGAGTACCGAGAAGGAGCAAGAATGATGAGAGAGGCAATGGACAAGCGCCTCTATCTTGAAAATGAAAAACGCTTTGCTAGAGGCCTCATTCCAAAAAATGGTGGCTATGAAGTGGACAAAACCATTGACGCAAGCCTCTTTGGGATCTTTGCCTTTGGAGCCTACTCACCCGAAGATGAAAAAGTGAAAAACACAATGCAGCAAATTGAAGGAAGTCTTTGGGTAAAGACTCCTGTAGGCGGCCTTGCTCGTTATGAAAATGATGGCTATTACAGAACGTCAGATGCCCATCCCAATCCCTGGTTCGTCACTACTCTTTGGCTAGCTCAATATTACATCGCTATCAGTAAAAATGAGGAAGACCTAAAAAAGGCCTTACGGCTTTTAGAATGGACTGCGGACCATGCGCTGCCCAGCGGTGTTCTTGCAGAGCAGGTCAATCCCCATACCCATGAGCCCTTGTCTGTCTCCCCTTTGACCTGGAGCCATACAACATTTATTGCTGCGGTTGAAGAGTACTTGAATAAGCTGCAGGAATTAAATATCTGTGCGAATTGCGGAAGGTCAATCTATAGGAAGAGAAAAGAATGAAAATAAGCTCCCTTGCAGGCAAGCCAGCTCCCGCATCGATCCTGATCAATGTTGATCAACTAGTAAAAGCCTATTATGAAAAAATCCCTGATCCAAATATTCCTGAAGAGAGAGTGCAGTTTGGAACTTCCGGTCACAGGGGATCTTCATTAAAAACAGCGTTTAATGAAAGACACATTCTTGCAATCAGCCAAGCGATCTATGAGTATAGGACCAAAGAAAAAATCACGGGGCCTCTCTTTTTAGGAATTGATACCCATGCTCTTTCAAAGCCTGCTCTTCAATCCGCCCTCGAAGTACTTCTTGCAAATGATGTAAAGGTGCACCTTTCAGAAAACGAAGAATACACCCCCACTCCTGTCATCTCCCATGCGATTTTAACCTACAATAAAAAAAGAAAGGTAGGTCTTGCAGATGGGATCGTGATCACCCCTTCCCATAATCCTCCGCAGGAGGGAGGCTTTAAATACAATCCTCCAAACGGCGGTCCTGCAGATGTGGAAATAACTTCCTGGATCGAAAAGAGAGCAAACGAGCTTTTAGATAAGAATATAAAAAGAATTCCCTTTGAAAAGGCCAAAACGCTTGCAGGTGTCCATAACTATGTCGATTCCTATGTGAACGATCTTGGAAATGTGATCGATATGGAGACCATCGCAAAATCAAAGATCAGCATGGGCGTAGATCCGTTAGGAGGTGCGGGCGTCCACTACTGGAAGAAAATAGCAGATAAATATCGTCTCAATCTGACGGTAGTAAGTGAAACAATCGATCCTACCTTTCGTTTCATGACTGTTGATTGGGATGGACAGATCCGCATGGACCCATCATCCCCTTATGCGATGCAAAGATTGATCGGCCTAAAGGACCGATTCACGATTGCCTTTGCCTGCGATACCGATCATGACCGGCATGGCGTTGTGACTAAAAGCCATGGACTAATGCAACCTAACCATTACCTCTCTGTAATGATCCATTATCTCTTTCAAAATCGTCCCCAATGGGAAAAAGACTGTAAGGTAGGAAAAACCCTAGTCTCCAGTTCCATGATCGACAAGGTAACAGAAAAACTACACCGCAAGCTCTATGAAGTGCCGGTGGGTTTTAAATGGTTTGTCTGCGGCCTATTTCATGGCAGACTTGGATTTGGAGGAGAAGAGAGCGCAGGGGCCTCCTTTTTGCGTACGAATGGTTGTGTGTGGACAACCGATAAGGATGGGATCGTCCCCGCCCTTTTAGCAGGTGAAATTACTGCAAAGATGGGCAAAGACCCGGGCGATCTATACCAAGAGCTGATCCGAGAATTTGGAGAACCTGTCTACGACCGAGTTGAGGCGCCTGCCACTAGAGAACAAAAAGAAAAGTTAAAAAAATTGAACTCTTCCTCTATACAATCAAAAGAGTTGGGCGGTGAGAAAATCCTCTCCATTCTCACTACCGCTCCCGGGAATGGCGCACCAATTGGAGGAGTAAAAGTTGTTACGAAAAATGGCTGGTTTGCTGCAAGGCCATCAGGAACAGAGAGCATCTATAAAATTTATGCTGAGAGCTTTCTTGGGAAAGACCACTTGAAAGACATACTTGAGGAAGCAGAAAAGATTGTAACCAAGGCAATAAAATGAGAAGACGTAGTGAGTTCAAAGGCTACTCAGATTTAGAAGATCTTGCAATGGACCTGATCTGGTCCTGGAACCATAGCGGAGATATTCTATGGGAGAAGCTGGATACGACTCTTTGGCATGACACTCATAATCCTTGGGTAGTATTGCAAACAGTCTCTAAAGATCAGCTGGAAAAGAACCTTGCTGATCCTAGCTTTTGTAAGCTTCTGAAAGAAATGAAAGAAAAAAAGAAGCAAAAAGAGAAAGATGCTACCTGGTTTAAACAAGCCTGCAAAGACAAATGTCCTGTTACTTCTATTGCCTATTTCAGTATGGAGTTCATGTTAAGTGAAGCTCTGCCCATTTATTCAGGGGGACTTGGCAACGTTGCCGGCGATCAGCTAAAATCAGCAAGCGATCTAGGAATCCCTGTCATAGGAATTGGACTTCTCTACCAACAAGGTTACTTTCGCCAAATGATCACGAAGGATGGGGCCCAGCAAGCTTTCTATCCTTTTAATGATCCAGGACAACTTCCCATCACCCCGCTAAGAACAAAGAATGGTGAATGGCTTCGCATTGAACTCGCATTACCTGGCTGGTCAGTATGGTTACGTGCTTGGGAAGTAAAAGTTGGCAGAGTGAAGCTCTATCTTTTAGATACAAACGATCCTGCAAATTTCCCTGCGCATAGAGGTATCACAAGTGAGCTGTACGGCGGCGATAAGGAACTTCGTTTAAAACAGGAGCTTGTCCTTGGCATTGGCGGCGCTAGGCTATTACAAGCTCTTGGGATTCAAACAGAGGTTTTTCATCTGAATGAAGGCCATGCTGCTTTTAGTATTTTGGAAAGGGCCCATCTCTACATGAAAGAGAACGGGGTCGACTTTGAAACTGCGCTTCAAATTACAAGAGCTTGCAACCATTTTACCACCCATACAGCAGTTCAAGCGGGTTTTGATCAGTTTGAACCATTTTTAATCGATCTTTATCTAACCGATTACACTAAAGATAAACTAGGCATATCCATGCAACAGCTGATGGCTTTAGGAAGGGCCAATCCAAGCGATCCTCATGAACCTTTTAATATGGCCTTTTTGGCAATGCGTGGATGCGGCTCTGTGAATGCGGTCAGCCAGCTCCATGCCAAAGTGAGCCAAAATATATTCACTCCCCTTTTTCCGAGATGGCCAAAAGAAGAAATTCCCATTGGCTATATAACCAATGGAATTCATGTGCCAAGTTGGGATTCCAAAGAATTTGATCAGCTGTGGACAACAGCCTGCGGTAAAAATCGATGGATGTGGGAGACAGAATCTTTAGAAAAAGAGATCAAATCACTCTCAACTGTTCAGATCTGGGAAGCAAGGAACTCCTGCAGAAATAACCTGATAGAATACATTAAGGAGATCATTGTCTTAATCGGGAAAGTAAGAGGCTATCCTCCGGAAGAGGTGAAACGCGTACAGAATGTGTTAAATCCCCATGCTTTCACGATGGGATTTGCAAGACGTTTTGCCACCTATAAAAGGACCAATATCCTTCTTCATGATAGAGAAAGACTTCTTCGTATATTAAGTAATCCCAAATACCCTGCGCAGTTGGTCTTCGCAGGAAAAGCACATCCTAGGGATTATCCAGGGCAGGCCATGATCCAAGAGTGGATCCAATTCATCCGCAGGCCCGATGTTAGGGGACATATTGTATTCTTGCCAGATTATGACATGCATGTAACAGAACATATTGTGCAGGGTGTGGACCTTTGGATCAACACTCCTAGAAGGCCTTGGGAAGCATGTGGTACAAGCGGCATGAAAGTACTTGCCAACGGGGTCTTAAACGTCTCTGAACTGGATGGCTGGTGGGCAGAGGCCTATAACCCAAAAGTTGGCTGGGCGATCGGAGATGGCAAAGAACATGGAGATGATCCTGCATGGGATGCAAAAGATGCAAACCAGCTCTATGATCTTTTAGAACATGAGATCATCCCCCAATTCTATGCTAGAGATGCCCAAGGCATACCTGTGGATTGGATGAACAAAGTAAAAGAGAGCATCGCCTCTCTCACCCCACGTTTTTCCTCCAACCGCGCAGTCAGAGAATATGTGGAAAAGTACTATATCCCTGCTGCAGCTAAATATGAAAAAAGAGCAGCTCGGAAAGGTGAACTTGGAAAGAAACAAGTTGCTTGGCTTCATGATGAAGATTCTCTTTTTAATAAACTTCGTTTTGGAGAGATCAGACATGACACACAAGGAAATATGCATAATTTTCAAATCCAGTTATATTTAGGGGACGTTGATCCTAATAAGATCCAACTGCAGCTATTTGCAGAAGGCGTAAAACAGGAGTTGAAACGTACGCAAGAATTACCAGGGAAAATGTTCCTCTATCAAGGATCAGTCCCCTCTTCCGTTCCTGCAGAGTTTTATACTCCAAGAGTACTACCTTTTAACCCGGATCTTTCACTACCCCTGGAAGCAAACTACCTATTATGGCAAAGATAACAGTACTATTGCTTATGGTTCTCTCTTCTCAATTTGGTCACTCTGTCGAAGTGCAAGGCCACAGAGGCTCAAGAGGGACCTTTCCCGAAAATACACTTCCTGCATTTGCTAACGCTATCTCAAATGGCGTCGACGCGCTAGAACTAGACATTCTTGCAAGCAAAGAGGGCGAACTCGTCATCTATCACGACTATTTTGTGAACCCACAGCTTTCCATCTATCTGGATGGAAAACAGGTCCCGGACAATCTCCTCCTTTGTCAGCTTCCTCTTGCCGAGATCAAAAAAATCGATTGCGGAAGAAAAAGCAATCCAAATTTTCCTCAGCAGCACCCAATTCCCGGAACCAAAATCCCCACTCTTAAAGAGCTTTTTCTTCA
>DATIJO010000164.1:0-3317 GCA_035478555.1 Chlamydiales bacterium | reverse complement strand
CTTTCGCCTCTTTTTTACGCTCTTTTTGACGGTCTACTTCAGCTTGGTTCAGGACTGCAATGTCCATTCCGCTCAAAAAGATGAGCACTTGGTCGATCTGCTCAGGAGAATCAAAGGTCATTGGGAGAATTTCATTGATCTCCTCATAAGTGATAAAGCCTTGCTCTTTAGCAAGGGCTACCAGCTCCTCGATCTTCTGCTGATGCTGAGGATTAAAAATATTATTCAGTGTATTGGGAGTGCTAGTCATGAACCTTCTTAGGAAAAATTGTATCTTTGACTTAACATTTTGAAAAAGATGTGCCTTTAAGTCAACAAATCAACTCTACTATATTTACAATCTTTTATGCAAATTTATGCTCTAGGTGATAAGGGAAATCTTGCAATTCACGAAGCTGTGAAGGGTGAAGACTACCTCTGTCCCGGCTGTGGAGAGGTTGTCCGCGCAAGAAAGGGAAAGATCAAACAGCCCCATTTTTATCACATAAAAAAAAATAGAGTATGCAGAGAGGCAAATAAGAGCCTTGCCCATCTTCAAATGCAAGAATATCTTTTAAAGACTCTACCCAAAAACGAGGCAGAGATGGAGCATACTTTTCCTCAGATCCAAAGGATCGCGGATGTCTTCTGGAAAGAGCAAAAAATTGTCTTTGAAATTCAATGTTCGCCCATTTCAATAGAGGAAGCTCAAAAGAGAAACCTGGACTATGGATCTCTTGGCCTTACCGTAATCTGGCTGCTTCATGACAGGATTTTCAATAAGAAAAAATGTAAAGAAAGCGAACTCTTCTTAAGAAAAGAGGGAGCCTATTACTTTTCTCTATGGAAGGAAGTGCGTATCTATGATCAATGGGAAAGGTTGAAAGGGGCTTTTAGAGTCTTTCGAGGAATGCCTCTTCAAGTTGCAATCCATCTTCTAAAAAGACGATCAAATGAGATTTATTTCACAGGAGATGTGAAAGATCACTTATCTGGAACTAACAAAAAAGTACTACAGCAAGAGAAAAAAAAGCTTAAGACGTCCTTAAAATTTCTCTGGAAGCCGTTGATCGGTCTTTGGGAGCTCCTTTTACAAAAGTCCCTATAATATTTCTGATTCTAAGTTGCAATCTTCTTAATGTGTATATTTGATCATCGCTTTTGCTATTGGATAGCCTTCTTCTTGGAGGCGGAGTTAATGCTTGCAGTAGAACAATTTCCCTATGTTGCAATTGCTTAAATCTCTTATCACACTTATCAAGTCTTCTTTTCAAAACACTTTTTTTGAGCTGAATAAAGTAGCGATCTTCACTATCCTCCTCAACAAAGCTCATCTCGAAACTAGGCAAGGCATAACTATGTTTGATGCTATATGCCATCTCATCAATTGCATTTTGAACAACTTCGCTCATTCCTGCAAAATCCCCATGGAGTTCTAAGCGGAAGTAATGATCAACACCTGCAAAAACAAACGGAAGCGATATAATATGCCTAAAATTCAAGGGAACCATATCGATTTGGGCGTGGACTTTTTGCAAAAGAAGCTCCAAATACAATCGTTTTGAAGTTACCGTTTCAGATTTTTGAACGCCATATTCTTGCAGCAGCCTATTATAACCTAGCTTCTGTACAGTGGCATGCCATGCACGTCCTACCTTTTCGCTCTCTATGAGATCATTTGTATCAACAAATCCAAATACGATGTTTAATAAGACATCGGGAATGTCTTTTTTAAAAAGAGTGGAACGTTGTGTACTTACAACCATAGCAGATTTTTTTAGATGAGCATTGTGAAAGAAGCACTAATTACTAGCAAGCGCTACTACGATAATAAATAGAAGGACTAATTAAGCCTCCTAGGATTAGTTTTAAAAAACAGATAGCTATTGCAAAGGGAAATAGAACCCAGTCTGCCAGATCTGAGCCTAAACAGAGCAGCCTTTTGATAAAGAAGTGACGGGCAGAAGAGGCAAGTCCCAAAGTAAAAAAGAGAGATGAGAGCCCAAAACCGATCCCTAAAATACGGAAAAAGGTGCTAAAGGCTTTCGCAAACAAAGTAAAGGGGAGTAAGAGAAGTTTTTTTATAAGTAGGCTAAAACAAAAAATCCGAGATTTAAAGGAGTTTCCCTCATGGATAGTAAAAGCAGGATCATGTTCTAAAAATGCGCTAGAGCTAGTGATTTCAGTCATAATAGCCTTAAATAGAAATTATTATATATTAATTATATTTTAAATTCAAGAACTAAACAATCTTTTCTCAACTGAGGTTTTTAAAAAAGAAAAATAACTAATTACACCATAGACAATAAGAAGCTTAATTAGAAGGTTAGTAGGAAATCTTCTTTGTAAAGTAGATTTTTCAGGAGAATGGGGACTTACCCAGGCAGCCTCTTCCAAAGCAATTTCCTTATTCTTAACAGCATGCATTGCAGCATAATCGTTTAGAAAGTGCCTATCCTTTATAACTGTTAGTCCAACATAGGAATTTTCATTGATCTGATAAGAGAACTTGGCTGCGACAGCAAACTTCCCATTCTTCATCTCCCTTACCTGCCATTCTAGAATCTTGGCGGGAACCCTACTGTTATAAGAGATGTACTCAAAAAAATCTTTGCCAAAAACAAAAGTGAAATAAACCCCCATTAGGGCTGTGATGAGGAAAAGAGCTGTCCAAAAAATCTTGATCATTCTGGGGAGATAGAGTATTATAGCCAGGAAACTAATTCAAAGAGAATTTGCATGGCAGAAGAAAAAAAAGAAACAAAGGCACCCGCTAAAGAAGCGGAAGGCAAAAAAGAAGGCGCCAAAAGGCCTACTCCTCTTAAAAGAGACATTCAAAGTGAGAAGAGAAATCTTCGGAACCGCGCTTATAAGTCTAAAGTAAAATCAGCGGTCCTCTCATTAAAAGATTCAATTTCCAAAAAAGAGAGCTCTAATTCTCTCAAAACGAAATTGAACCTTTTAAATAGCTTGATGGACAAGGGCGTAAAAAAAGGCATGTTCAAGAAAAATAAAGCAGCCAGAACAAAATCACGCCTCTATCAATCAATTTCTAAGGCATAAAGAAGAAATTCTTTGTGAACTTTTAGACATAGCCTCTTTGATCGTCTCAAATGACGCAAAGAGGCTAAAGTTTTTTTTGGCCCGGGTAGCTGCTGTATAAAAAATCTCTCTTCCAAAACTCTCACATCCTTTAGGCGCAATCAAAAACACGTGATCATATTCGCTTCCTTGGCTTTTATGCACAGATAAGCAGTAGGCCAGATCAAACTTTGGCAGGTTTTGGCATGCTATTTCTAAAGGCTTATTTTCTCCGTGAAAGCTGGCTTTATCCTTTT
>DATIJO010000163.1:0-6981 GCA_035478555.1 Chlamydiales bacterium | reverse complement strand
TTTAGAAGAGGTTTTGCAATAGCAGGTGCATCGATAACGCTTCCTCTTTTTAAGGAATCCTTAAAAACGAGCCTCATAGCTTTTTTTAATGGCTGATGAGTTGCCATAAGTTCAATAAGTTTTAATGGATGGACTCCTTTGTCTTCCATTTTCTTCCCTGTGCCGGAAAGAGTATCAACAGTTACACGAATATTCCATATCATACTACCATAGGAGTTATCCGCGAGATACCCAAATACCTCTAACGCGTATCCGGTATATTCGTGATCACACAAGAGTGAATCATAGGGAGAAGATGTTACTACAACACCTTCTCCAATAGATGTGCCTCTAGAAGCGACTACTGCATGTTTGTCTGCCTTTAATTGTTCAATACGCTCACTATGAGAAAGATGCCGCTCAGTTACATTTTTTGTTAACGGCTTTAAAGGAGCAAATTGGCTTTTAATAGGCGCGGTCTTAGGAGCATATCTTTTCCAAAGGAAAAAGATATTCATAGCAACCGACACTGCCAAAGTAGTGTAGGTTGCTAAGGATGTCCATGACCACGCCTGGCCATAACTGTCGCAGCTGCAAGTAGCATTAATAGAGGCCATTAAACGAACCTGCCTATTTACGCTTTTGCGCCATTAGCTGCTGCTTGTGCAGTAGCTTGAGGAGCTTTAACGGATGCAGATGCTGAAGCAGATTTTGTTGCAGTTCTTTGAGCTGCAGCTTCATTTTGTTTTTTCACCCACAGGTCAAGCTGACTTAGCTTTTGAGCTTGTGGTTGTGGTTTATCTTTTTCCACTTTTGTTGGCGCTTTAGTCCCTGCTGCGGCTTGGAGACGTTCAGCTGAAATCTTACCTGTAACCGGAGCTGCAGGCCTATCTTTTTCTTTATCTTTGTCTTTACCATTAGCTTGAACAGCAGATGCGGCTGCTGCAACTGGTCTTGCAGACACTGCTGGAGCAGGTTTTGCTGCTGGCTTCGCAGCAGTTGCAGTTGGGGCTGCTGCTACCGGTCTTGCTGTAGCAGTTTGTGTTTGCGCTGCCGGTCTTGTAACAGATGCTTCTTTTTGTTTATCAGATGCAGATGGAGCAGGAGTTGGTTTTGCTGCTGGCTTCGCAGCAGTTGCAGTTGGGGCTGCTGCTGCTGGTCTTGCTGTAGCAGTTTGTGCTGTTTGCGTTGCCGGTCTTGCAAAAGGTGCTTCTTTTTGTTTATCAGATGCAGCTGGAGCAGGAGTTGGTTTAGCTGCTGTCTTCGCAGCAGTTGCAGTTGCGGCTGCTGGTCTTGCTGCAGGTTGTTCCTTTTGTTTATCAGCAGTAGCAGCTTTTTTAGGACTTGCAGTTAGAGTAGTGTTTGCCACCGCAGCTGCTGGAGTTTGCTCTCTTGTATGAGTTACAACTTGATTTGGTTTTCTGCGGCAGAAGCAGCAGGTGCCGGCTTTAATTGCTTTGTAAGCTAAATGAGCAATATAGCTAAGTCCGCCGAATGCTACAAAGGGAACTCCTATGCCAATAGCCATATCCATGTAAAAGTTGCCGGTATTAGCTTTTGTTGCATTTGATGCTGCTGAGAGTGCTGTATTGATTGATGTCATATATTTTTTCCTTTATTTTAGTTTTTTTTCTTTCAATTAGTTTTGTACGCCTCTGACCTGTGCAAGACGCTGTGCATGAAATGCCTTGCAGGCCGCGTTTCTTTTCTGAATCGGTGCGTGCATCTTTCCTCGAATTTCGTCTCTAACCTTCATGATGATTTGACCTAGTGCGTTCACACGCTCTAAAGTGACCATTTGGCCCGGATAATCAGGATCAGCAAATGTTGTTTTTTGCACATCAGAGCTATTGATTTCCCCGCCCTCTCCAAAACCGGTGTGGCCGTCAGCCCAGATGCCGTCTCTTGCTGCCCCTCTAATCCAAGGAGAGTGCTCATCCATATAGGCTCCACCTGTTGCATTCAGGAGTCTTCTAAAATGGGGATTTTTGGCCTTCATGCGCACTGCTTGCAGCATCCGTGAAAACTTACGAGTGCTATTCCATTCGCTTAACCTTTGCTGGCTCATGAAAATATCTCTTCCTAAGCTCCAAGCTTCTTGTCCGTTAGTTACCGTGAAATGGTTTTTCTTTGCAGGATCATCTGTTTTATCAGCCTGCATCGCAGCTTCTGCATTGGGATAAACTCTTCCATCGAGAGGAATAGGACAAGGCCAGAAATTGCAAAAGACATTAGTGATTTCTGGATCATGGGCAGCTGTTCGCGGAAAGGCAGTGTCATAAAAGGGAATATATGTGCTCGTAGCCATCTGATTCAACGCTCTCTCACATCTAGCTACTTGCTGTTCTGTTGTCCTGTCAAAATCTCTGCGGTCATAGATATCTAAGACTACATGATCAAAAGCATTGGGATTCTTTTGGCGGAACTCATTGAGAACGTCCAAGGTAATTTGAATTGAGACAGTGATATCAAAGCCAAAATTAAAAGAACTGAGCGGAATAAGGGTTAAAGATCTTACTTTTGCTTGCATTGCTGCATGGAGAGATCCAACAATTGATTTACGAAGAGCTTCATTTGCCTCTTTTTCAGTGCTAAATTTATTTCTTCTAGGACCAAGGGTATGGATAACATGTCTAATTCCCGAAGGTTGCCTTGTTTCTTGACCATTGATTTTCATTTTTGTCATCGAAAGCTCAAAACATGGCGTGACAACAGATGTACCCATGGGGACTTGAGTCATGCTTCTATCCGTTAAAACCTGCTGAGTCGTTTGTGCAAGCCTAGGACCTGCTGCACTAAAAACACGTCCTGCAGTAGCGCCGCCAGATGTTAAGGTTTCATTCGCCCCATACATGACTGCCTCTGTTCGGAATGCTTTTGCTACATCGATTAGATCGCCTTGAGCAAGAGTGCATCTAAATCCAGCTCCAGGGATATCAAAGACAGGCCCTACGATTGAAGGAGAAGAAGGATAAACCATTTTGGACGTACGCGGACTAGCAGCCCCTGAACTTTCTGATTGGAGTGTTTTTTTACATTGCTGAAGAGTTTCGAAAGCTGTTTTTAATTTTAATTGGACATCTCTTGGATAAGTACTAAAGCATTGTTCTAAGAGAGCGCAAGCCTTCATTAACCTGGCCTTGTCTCCTTGGCCGCTGTTGATCGCTGCTTTTATACTTTTTACAGCAGGGATAAAGTCTTGATGGTACTTTTGTGGTTTTAAGCCTTGGCTAAAGAATGCCAGACATCCTGATGTAAAAGCTTTGTATAGTCCATGAGCAAGGAGGGCTTCTGAAGCAACACTTGCTGTTCTACTTAATCGATCAAAGTGAAGATAGCCTAGAGATCCGAGACCACCTGCCATAAGCGTAAGCCCTGTCTGGGTGTACCCTTGAGAAACTAAGTAGGCACCAGCAAGATAGCCAGCGCCTGCACATAAAGAATTTCTTTGAATATTATTTGACATTTTACCTGTTTTTTAAATATTTCTTAAATATTATATATAGTTTTGATTAAAATGACAATTAAAATAATTTTTAACTATTCTAATTCTTCTTCGTAAGGAAGATCTCGAAGATAGGGTCTATTTCTAGGCTCTTTCTTTTTTTCTTTAAGTGTCTTCTTTTTAAGGTCTTGATTTTGATTTTGTGAATAGGGAGCTAGAATTCCTAAAGGAACCCCTTCTTGGTGAACATTAGGGGCAGCTTGAGGAGCGGTAATAAATAATTTTAAAAAATGCCCAAGAACCTGTTCGCCCCTTATCTGAGGTCTTGGGTTATGATTAAAGACTACCCCTCTCTGGATAGGAGATTCTTTGGGAGAGGCCATAAATCTGATCTCTCCTCTTTGTGCATCAGTCCGTTCTCTAAAAGGTCTAAAGGCATCCTGCAGAAACTTACCGAACTCTTTTTTTAGAGTTTCCACTATAGGCTCGTTCTTGTTGCCCGCTAATTCCGCGCCCTCCCCTGTTTGAGTTCTTTCTTTGACCATAGTAAAAGCTTTTTCCAAGTGGCGAAGAGAATCCCTCATTTCATTAACAGTGTTCTGTTCATGAGGAAAGAGCATCTGGGCTTCGGTAAGTAGACTTTGAAAATGTCCCATAAAATTAGAGAGCTTCTCTAAAAAACGATCCGCTGGCGAAGTATTTTCATGAGAATGGTGCAAATACTCGGTTGCAAGTTTTGCCTTTCCCACCATATCAGGGATTTTAGGTTGAGCAGGTTCGGCCTTTCTCCCTTGGCTAGATGGGAGCTGCCCACGGTTTTCGGTTGGCTTATTGTCAGAGGGTTCAAGTAATGCAAGATCTCTCACTAGAGCTTTAAAAGCAGGAAGAAAATCAACAAGCTTTTCACCTTTCGCAAGTTTTAACAGAGGAAAGGTTTTGCTCAATGTCTCTTGAAATGAACTGAAGCTTTTTTCTAATTCTTTAGCTATTGGTTCCAGTGTCTTATTGATCTGCCTTTGCATTTCTTGCACTTCGGGCATAGGCACAAGCTGTCTTTGCCCCATAGAAGGAAACTGTGCAGGAAAGGTAAAGAGGTATTGCATGAGAAAAGCGGAAAGAAGGGCAGGGGGCAAAAAGGTAGAATTATTCTGCAAAAAATCGATCAACATTTGGATCGATTGCGTCGAACCATCAAATGTTATAGGTACCGATGCTGCATTGATTTCGCCGCTCATAAAAACTCTTTAAACTTTCCCCAATATTAAGCCTTTTTAAGGAAAATAACAAGGAATCAAAAAGTATCTATATTAAAAAATTTCATCTATAATAAAAAATTATGGAATGGCTTCACATTGCCTACTTTCTTTTATTAGGAATAGGGACAGGGATTCTTTCCGGTCTTTTTGGCTTTGGAGGAGGGGTATTTGTTGTACCTAGCCTCTATCTGCTCTTTCAATTTTTTTCTTTTCCTCAGAACGTTATTATGCAGCTGGCAATCGGCACCTCACTTGCTACCCTTATTTTTACAGCTGCAGTCTCTACCTGGTACCATCACCTAAAAAAAGCAGTTCTTTGGAGGGTGACCAGAAAATGGACTCTCTTCCTCATTTTAGGATCAATTTTAGGAGTAATTCTTGCCCGCTATTTGCCAAGTAATGCATTGGCCAGGATTTTTGGTTATTTTATGCTTGCTTTAAGCGTTTATCTTATAGTTCCTTCAAAAAAGCCGCTTTTTCATAAACCATTGTCCTTCTGGCTTACCAGTTTTTTAAGCAGCTTTGTTGGGTTCTTGTCTTCTCTATTAGGAATTGGAGGAGGAACTGTTGCAGTCCCTCTTTTTGTGGCGATGGACATGCCTGTAAAAAATGCGATCGCAACCTCATCTTCTCTTACGATCATTACGGGGGTTATTGGCACAATTGGATATCTTCTAATCGGTTGGGATAGCAACATTCCTGAAAGCTTTGGCTTTATCTACCTGCCCGCTTTTATTACCATGACCATCACGACAGTCCTCACTGCCCCAATAGGTGTAAAACTTGCCCATAGGCTTTCTTCCAAACTCCTTAAAATCCTCTGCGGATCAGTCCTTGCGATCATCGCTTTGGCGATGATCCTCAGTTAAGTCAGAAGGCAGAAGTAAGAAGTCAGAAGTGCCGAGACCGTAATTGCATTACGGCGATATACATTAGAAGCAATGCAATTGCTTCCACGATACTTTTGCCTTTAGCCTTTTGACTTTTGCCTTTAAATCACCATTCCCCTTCATGCTTTCGAGGCTTAGGCAATTTTGGCCAATCGATTTCCATTTTGGCCTCATTTACCTTCTTAAAGAATGAGTCGTAGAGCTTTCTGCCAATAGATAAGACTAAATGTTCCGAATGAGTTGTGACCATCCAAGTATAGATCAAGACAAAAAGTAAACAAACAAATAAAACACGCAACATAAAAGAACTCGCAATAAAAAGAATTATAACTTAGAAGACGTAAGAGGGTATCTACATACTAATGGTTCGTCGATTTTTGGAATTATTTTGGCCTCTTTTTAATCAAAATATAGAGGGTAATATACTCTTTGTTGATATAACCCTCTATATTTTGATTAAAAATAGGCTCAAAAGAATCCTAAAATCGACAGAACATTAGTATGTAGATACCCTCTATAGGAGTAGTGGGATTTATGGGATCTTTATTTATTGGTGATTTTTCGATCGTAAGACCGGAGTTTGAATCAAACCAAGAACATACTTTGGAATGGTTGATAAGGGCGCATATTGCATCGGAAGAGAAAAAAAAAGGAAAAGAGTGGTCTAGCGTAGAACGTGAAGCATTTCAAAGGAAAATAAGAGAGGACTTTTTACGGGTAGGATGCAAGCCTGATAAAATCGCAAAACGCGGCCATTCGACTAGCGATTACTTGCATTTTGATTGGAAAAAGATGGAGATCTACCCTTTGGATGACGCACCAGATGGAGTCAGCCTGGGAAATCGATCAAAGGCTTTCGAAAGGATCTCAGACAAAGTATTAGAAGACCTATATATTGATGCATCCACACCGCCAGCAAATTTGATCCATGTCACTTGCACCGGTTATTTAGCTCCTAGCAGCGCGCAAAAACTTGTGTCAAAAAAAAGATGGGGAAATGAGACCTATGTGACTCATGCCTATCATATGGGGTGTCACGGAGCTGTTTCCGCTTTAAAAATTGGAAGAGGTTTTACTGGCAGGACCGATATTGTTCATACCGAGATTTGTTCTTTGCAGACAAACCCGGGAGAACATGGTCTAGATCAAATGGTTGCCCAGTCGCTCTTCTCGGACGGCTATATCAAATACAGCCTTCTTGAAAAGCCAACTGCTGGCTCATTAAAGCTTCTTAGCCTTCATGAGACGATTATTCCTAAGTCGATCAATGCAATGACCTGGAATATTGCGGAATGGGGATTTGCGATCTCGCTTGCAAAAGAGATCCCTGTGCATATAGTCCGAGCATTAAAAGAGTACCTAAAAGTTCTCGCATCAAAAGGAAATACTACGGTTGAAAATCTCTTGTAAA
>DATIJO010000162.1:0-1721 GCA_035478555.1 Chlamydiales bacterium | reverse complement strand
CTGAGTGGGAAATTGAGCTTCAGGCGCCGGGGTAAAGTTCACAAATACAAGATTTGCATTGGAGCCAACAGCGATCTCACGGATCAACCTGTCATGGGTATTTTTGCTCCCTAAGATCCATCCTCCTCCATGAAAATACATGATGACTGGCCTATTTCCATTCCCATTTTGCGGACGAACGATCCTGACAGATACTTTTCCATTAGGTCCGCAGGGGAGCATCTGGTCTTCAATTTTTACTGCGGGCTTTTCAATCGGCGATGACTGAAGATCTTCAAGGACTTTGCGAGCAGCCTGAGGGGTCATTTTGTAGAAGGGTTTGCCACCTTGCTTTGCAAGACCATCGATAAATTTTTGAGTGGTTTTTTCTAAGATGACGCCAGCCATAAGACTCTCCTCTTTTTTCTTGTATTTATTATTTCTAATTGTTAATAAGCAATTAAAAAGGACAAAGTCTATGGCTAGAGCTATGCATGATTCTTCTTATTCAGCGTTTCGTCTCTTGCAAGTGGCATTTATCATTGCCCCAATCCTTGCAGGGTTCGATAAATTCTTTAATCTTATGACCAACTGGTCGCAATATCTATCTCCCTTAGCAATGAAAATCCTACATAACCACGATCGTCCATTCATGATGATTGTGGGTGTTGTGGAAATTATCGTTGGTATTGGGATGATCTTTAAGCCAAGAGTATTTGCCTACATTGCTGCTGCTTGGATATTTCTGATTTTCATCAATCTATTGATTGCAGGAGCTTATCTAGATATTGCTCTAAGAGATCTTGGGCTGTGTCTAGGCGCTATTGCGTTAGGTCAGCTCAGCTTAAAATATGACTAAAAAAGTTTAAAGGTCCTCTGTCACATTAAATGTGATTGAGTCGCCTTTCTCAGCGTTTACAGCAAGAGTAGTCCCTTTTTCTCCAGTTGCTTTGTCCACTGGAGTGACAAACACAAAAGGAGATAAAGGTACATGCACACATGCGGGAGTCTCAGGAGCATCTACTGTGAGAAAAGGCGGCTGCGCAGGAAGGGCAAATTGAAAAGCAATATCTCTATCAGGAGGAACATGCGCCTGCAATCTAAAAGAGACCTCATCTGCAAAGAAAGGGTGTTTTAAAAGAGCTTCAGCAGAAGGCCTTTCCCAGGAAATCATTCGTTTGATTAGATCAAACAGATCTCTATCTATTAAACCAATTTTTTCACGAATACCATGCTCACGAGTAGGCCACTGCAAGCCCAGGACCTTGCCATTCTTATGATCAACTTTGAAAAAGACCTCAGCAAATTTACAATCTTTTAAGTATTCATAGGTTGGCAGACCGATGAGCTCTACTATCATCTCCATATGCATTTTACTGGTTTCTAAGCTGCCGTCCTTTCCATGAGTTTGAAAGAGATCAGTTCGGTTTAATACTCTGAATAGAGTGCAGCCAAGTCCCCATATATCAATCCGAGGGTCATAGGGCTTACCCAAAATGATTTCAGGGGCTCGGAAGTGTTGAGTTTGTATAAAGGTTGCGTAATCTTCCCCAATAGTATGAGAGTTTCCAAAATCTAATATCTTGACAGTGCGGCTCTTAGGATCATAGTGGATATTACTAGGCATGATATCTGCATGGACCATTCTTTTAGGCTGAGAATGAAGATAGAATAAATGTTCTAATATCCCATGAGTTAAGGCTTTTAAATCTCTCATCGAAAAATGATGTTTAAAAGAGAGT
>DATIJO010000161.1:0-4589 GCA_035478555.1 Chlamydiales bacterium | reverse complement strand
TAATGATAGTCTGACATGGGGTGTTGTCTTAACTTTATTTGCCCCTATGCTTCTGGATTACTCCCTTCCCTTTCTTCCAGTGACAATGGGAACTTCATCCAGAACGATTATTATTGGTTTTTTGATCGCTATTTTTGGATTAGGACAGTTCATCGCTGCCCCCATGCTTGGAGCGCTTTCCGATCATATTGGAAGAAAGAAGGTACTGCTTATTAGCCTTTGGGGATCTGCCTTTAGCTCGGCTCTTTCAGCAATTGGGGTTTATTCCTATTCACTAGTCCTATTGTTTCTTTCGCGTCTTCTCGCAGGTGGTGCTTCAGGAAACTTACCCATCGCCCAAGCATCGATTGCTGATCTTAGCACTGAAAAAAATAAGGCAAAGAATCTCTCTTTAGTGGGAACCATGGCAGGCGTTGCATGGATCGTAGGCCCTCCTATTGGCGGAAAACTCGCCGACCCCAAATGGTTTAATTTCGCTGCGCCTTTCTGGTTTGTAGCAGCATCCTTTGCAATCAACGCAATCATGGTCCATTTTCAATTCAGGGAAACTTTTTTTAAGGAAGTAAAAGAGGGTCACGGACTGAAAGAAGAATTCAAAGCAATTATAGATTGCTTCACCATGCCCAAAGTAAAATGGGTCTTGCTTGCCAATTTTCTACAGCTAGTTGGCTGGTTTTCCTTTCTCTTTTTCTATCCAACTTACTTTGTCCAAAAATTTGGCTTGAACCAATCTGAGATAGGAAACTATTCAGGCTATCTCTCTCTCTGGTTTTTAGGGGCGAATCTCTACTTTTCCAAGTACATGTCCCACAAGATTGAGCCAAAGCATCTCATCGTCCTTCCGCTCATTCTCTTGGCCGGCGGTATCTTTGTTAGTTTAGGGTTCACTAAAGCCTGGTACTTCTTGTTTACCTTTCCCTTCATCTCTATCGGCTCTGCCCTCAGTTGGGTTGGGTTCATGGCGATCCTATCCAATCTAGCAGGCGAGAAAAACCAGGGGAAAATATTTGGGGTGATGCAGTCCATCCAATCAATCGGCCTATTCCTAAGCCCCTTCTTATCTGGCTTCTTTTCTGCAAAAAACCAAGGCCTCCCCCTTTTACTGGGAGTCATCTTCCTACTGGTCAGCGCCTTTTGCCACTATTTCTTTTTTATCCGCAGGGAAAGAAAGAGATAGACTCTTACTGGGAATTTTAACCTTCCACTTCTGGATCTGCGTCTGGTTGTAAGGCATCTAATGGGACAACTTCTTCTACAAAATCTCCTTCACCGTCTATCTCAAATTGCGCTTCTCCTTCGACCGGGATTTCAGGTTCAGCCGGAAGTTGGTAAGACTGTTCAAGAATTCTATTTCCCATCGCGAGAAATACTATGTCAAAAAGAGATTTGTTACCATAGAACGGCTCTTGTGTAAGTGTATTGTAAAAACCCTGTAATTGGTTTCGGATAGTAAACCTGGCATTAATTTCAGCTATACCATTCAATTGTGGTATTGGTTGGCTCCTTAAATGTCTTAAAAACTGATGAAGATAACAAGGAAAGTTTTCTACACTCAGATCAGGAATACGGGCTTCGACACCTACTCCTGCATATACAAACGGAGCATCCCCGTGGTCAATCACATGTTGAATGGTTCTAATAACGGGACTATCAGGAAAGTTAGCATACACTTCTTTTAGTTTAGCAAAACGTGCCTCAACTTCAGGAGTTCTTTGCTGAATGAGATCACACAGTAGTTTTTTTTGAAAAATAATCCTGGATCTTGGGGTAGGATCGGCACGGGTAATTAAGTCTCTTAAAGCACCCAATCTAAATTGTTGCCGTTGGGTTCTTTCTTGTTCAGGAATTCTATTGAATTGATTTTCTAGATTACAGAGATGGTAGAAGAGCTCTTTCTGAGTGAGCTGAATCCCTGGTCTATTATATGCCATACCTAGCGGAAGCATCGGTAATTCTTGAGCAATCCCACCATCTATGATTATTGCTGATTCTAATAGGTCCAACCCATGATCGATAGTGTTAGGGAGAAGGTAATACTTTCCAGATGTTGGATTAGAATTATATAAATGATATGTAAATGCTAAGGCTCCTAAAGTACCTAATATAGGATGAAAATATGATGGAATTAATACAGCAAGTGTTCCTTTAGTTATATAATTCAATAGAGCTTCAGTATAAAATAAATTCTCGCTTGGAAGCAATCGATTAGCTATTTTCTGTACCTTGCTTAATTGATGCGGCCAGAAAAGTTCCTGGTCTACTCTTTGTTGAGGGGTTGTTGCCTTTCTACAACCAAATAATGTGCAGATGCTGGATATTGCCATAATTAAAATCCTTTTATAAATGTTTACGACAATTATAGATAAATTATTAATTAATTTCAATTAAAGAAATTGCTTTAAAAAATATCAATACCATGATATTCAATGACTTATGTTATTCAAAGCTCTAATTACATTGGATCATTGAATTTATCCTTCTTTTGTTTATAAAATATCCCTCATGTCAAACCTGTGTATCCTTAAATTTTCCTGTCCCGATTCTTACGGGATTATTGCAAAAGTAACTACCTTTTTAAGTAATCATAAGGCCTTCATTTGTGAACTTTCTGAGTTTGGAGATCCTTTTACAAAAAAGTTCTTTTTACGCTGCGTCTTTGACTTTGAGGGTGAGATCACCCTTTTACAAAAGGAATTTACCCCTCTTGCCCAATCTCTTAAGGCGGAATGGAAGTTTATTCCCTCTTCCTACCTTACTAAAACTCTGATCCTTGTATCCAAGTATAGCCACTGTTTGAACGATCTTCTCCATCGCAATGAGACCGGCAGACTGAAGCTGGACATTCGAGGGATCATCTCCAACCATCCTGATCTTGAGAAAATGGCAAACTACCATGGCATCCCCTTCCACTACTATCCCGCAAAAGATAAAGAGGAGCAGGAAAAGAAAATTCTTCAATTTATTCACAAGAGCGGCATTGATCTCGTAATCCTTGCTAGATACATGCAGATCCTGTCAGGCGCTTTCACAGAAGCGATGAAAGAAAAGATTATTAACATCCACCACTCCTTCCTTCCAAGCTTTAAAGGAGCAAAACCATACCATCAAGCCTTTGAACGTGGAGTAAAGATCATTGGGGCTACTGCCCATTATGTCACTCAAGATCTAGATGAAGGCCCTATCATTGAGCAAGAGTGCCTAAGAGTTGATCATCCCAAAAATCCTGAAGAGCTGGTCTCTTTAGGTTTTGATATAGAAGCTCAGGTCCTTGCCCGTGCGGTCAAATACCATACCGAAAACCGTATCTTCCTGAACGGCTCTAGAACCATCATCTTTAAATAAAGTCAAAAGGCAGAAGGCAAAAGGCAAAAGTTCGGAGGAAGCAATTGCATTGCTTCTACTATATATCGCAGAAATGAAATTTCTGCCTCGGCACTTTTGCCTTTAGCCTTTTGACTTTTGCCTTTAATCTTTAGACGGAGTGCGCAGCCACTCCATAACCTTTCTGTAGACTTTCCTTGAGAAGAGAACGCCGATATGACCTACTCCATCAAGGACTAGGCAATGAGCATGGTCGTCGTAGATAAAACTAGAAGTATAGGGGACAATGATTTGATCGGTTTTAGAGCCGATGCTAAAAAGCTTCATCTTCTTCTCTTTTTTTATATCTTGCATCAGTTTTTCGGTAAAAGGAGAGTCCAAGGCCATCTCTGCAACGCTTTTTCCAATGCCAATTTTTGCAACTTTTGTTCCTTTTAAAGGAGAAGAGATAGTAATCACATGTGTTACACGCTTTTGTTTATCCAGATGGGTGGCATAATAGGCAGAGACAAGTCCCCCCATGGAATGGCCAATTAACATAAAGCGGTCTTTTTTAGACTCGTTATTTACTTCATCCACTGTTTGGCCTAGCTTTTGCGCATACTCTTCGATCGAATCAAAAGGAGAACCAAGCTTTACTACGTAAATAGGGCCAAATCCCCCTTTTTTTAATGTTCTCATCAAATGAAGCCATACGGATGAGGGATGAATGTATCCATGAACCAGAAGAATGGGAGTGCCATTTCCTAAAACCCTTAGCTTTTTATGATTCAGAAAAAAAAGAAAACACATCACATAGCATTGGAGAAAAAAATCCAAGATCACTGCCCTTGACCAGAGAAGTTTTTCTCTCAATTTGGGAGTAAGATAGGGGCTGATGGAAAAGGCAATGAGCGCAAGGAAAAGCGCTGAATACCCAAGAAAAATCGCGCTCATGAGAATCCCCATATGGACATTCCATGAAAAGGTAAGAAAAAGAAGATAGCCGTTTAGAAGAAAACCGCTACCTAACAGCAGAAATCCGTAAAAGTGTTTACTTTTCATCTTAGAACCCTTATAACGAGATTAAAAAAAAGTTCTATATGAAATCTATTCTTATCTTTGTCCATGACCTATATGAAGACCTCGAGCTCTGGTATCCGAAAATTCGCCTCGAAGAGGCAGGCTTGCATACTGTATTAGCTGGTCCGGAAGCTAATAAAACCTATCTTGGTAAACATGGCTACCCTTGCAGAACTACTCATTCCTTTCATGGCATATCTTCTAAA
>DATIJO010000160.1:0-8947 GCA_035478555.1 Chlamydiales bacterium | reverse complement strand
GCAGGTATTTTTGGTAAGTTTCGATTTTTTAAGCTAGCTTTTCTTAATACCCTCTACCAACCTCTTTGGTCAAAGGGAACCATGAAGTATCGTGCGGAGTACCGAACCATTCAGCCCTTTGGCGATGACTTTCAGCGTGTTCCTTTAAGTGAACGCTTCTTTTTAGGCGGCGACACCACTGTCCGCGGTTTTAAACCCTTCATTATGGGTAAAAAATCCCCCGGTGGAGAACCTCTTGGCGGCTTAAGCTCTCTCCTCCTTTCTGTGGAATACAATCAAAGCATTATTCCAATGCTTGATGTGTTTGTGTTCGCTGATGCCGGTTCCGTTTCCCAAGGCCCTTTTAAAATATCTAGAGTCCAGGGAAGTGCCGGCGGAGGTATGCGTATTGAGATTATGAATAAAGCACCTATCATGATTGGCTGGGGCTACCCTGTTAATGCTAGACCCCATGAATCTCAAAAATTCTTCTTCTCAATGGGTGGACAGTTTTAATCAAAAGATGTATCCTGAACCTTACGTTTATGAAAGGAGTATGTATGAATCGTAAACTATTTTCTCTAGCGCTAGTGCTTTTAGGGATTACTACCTCAAACTTAAGCGCGCTAGAACCCAAATCCCTAATGGGAGTTGTCAACTTTACCAGCTGTCTTACTGAGTCCAAATATGGAAAACAAGAGCAGCAGAACATGGAAAATATGCGAAAGCAAATGACTTCGATCATGGAGGAGACTGAAAAAGAACTCAAAGATATTGCTGCTAAGCTCCAAGATCAAGAATATTTAGATGGCCTCTCTCCTAAAGCTGAAGAAGAAATGAAAATGAAATACCAAGCTTTAAATGAAGATTTAGCTAGGTATCAAAACCAGTACTATCAGGTCCTCAACCATGCCAACTATCAAATTATCCAAAAGTTGAGCACCTCTATTGCTAAAGCATCTGAAAAGATCGCAAAAGATAAAAATCTCTCTTATGTCATCAATAAAGATGCATGTTTCTACTTCAAGCCGGATCTTGAAATCACAGCGCAAGTCATTTCAGAGATGGATAAAAACTTCGAAGTAGATCAGAAGAACAAAAAGCTCTCTGAGAACGACACTCAAGAAAATCCTCTTACTGAAATGAAAGAAGCTGCCAAGTAATGTATGCCATTTACACTTGGTGAGCTGGCAGAACTTACATCCTCTAAACTCGTTGGAGATCAAAATCTATTGATCTCCAACGTTAATACTCTTGAAGACGCTTCCGAAGAAGAAATCTCCTTTTTAGCAAATACCAAATACAAAGATCAGCTCAAAACTACTAAAGCAGCAGCGGTTTGCGTAGCTCCCGACACTCCCCTAGAAGCTGAAAAAAACTACCTATTATCTTCTAATCCCTCATTTGCATTTCAACAGATTGCAGAAGCCTTTTACGACAAGAAAGAAGCTCAAACCGGTTTCACAAGTATTCATCCATCTGCTGTTGTCCATCCAACCGCTAAAATCGGAAAAAATGTTCATATTGGCCCTCTTGTCATTATCGATAAAAATGTTAGCTTAGGCGATAACACAAAGCTCTTTGGCCAGATCTTTGTAGGCGCAAGTGCAAAAATCGGAAGCGACTGCATCATCCATCCTGGCTGCATCATTCGTGAAAAATGTGAACTAGGAAGCCGTGTGATCTTACAACCGGGCGTTGTGATTGGTTCCTGCGGATTTGGCTATTCAACCAATGCCAAGGGCGAACATGTCAAATTAGAGCAGTTAGGCATTGTCGTTCTAGAAGACGATGTCGAAATAGGGGCAAATTCTACCATCGATCGAGCACGCTTTAAAGAAACCCGGATTAAAACCGGCTCTAAAATCGACAACCTCGTCCAAATTGCCCACAATGTCCAAATAGGCAAAGGCAATCTCATTGCAGCCCAATCAGGCATCGCCGGCTCTTCAAAGACCGGTAACTTTGTCATGATGGGCGGTCAGGTGGGCATCCTAGGCCATGTGGAGATCGGTGATTTTGCCATGCTTGCAACAAGGGCAGGCGTCAGCAAGTCTTTGGATGCAAACGGCAAATACCGTGGCAGCCCCGCAATCGATATCCATGAATACCACCGCCAAGAAGCTCACGTCCGTAAGCTTGCCGACTACGTCAAAAAAATCAAAGAACTAGAAAAAAGAATCGAAGAGCTAGAAAAGAATTGATTTACGAGCTCTTTTTTCTTATGAAAAAAGCATGCTCGAAATCTATTTTAAAGCCCTACGCGACCCTGAATTTAAAAAAATCGATCAATTCCAGCCTGGCAGCTGGATCAATGTGGAAGACGCATCTATCGTTGATCTTGATAAGATCATGGAAATCACAAAGATCGATTTTGCAGATCTAAAGGATAGTCTCGATAAGTATGAAATCCCAAGGGTAGAGATCCAAGGTGAAAATATCCTCATCTTCACCCGCCATCCTGCAGAGTATGAAGCAGGGCTTTATACTCTTACCCTAACCATCCTGATCACACCGCAATACTTCATCACGATATCCCCCAATATGAGCCAGGTCATTCACACCATCAGAAAAGGCGGTCTTAAGATCGCCTCCAACCAAAGATCAAAGCTCCTCTTCCATATCCTCTTACGGATCACCCAGGAGTATAACAACAAAATCAAAACAGTAAGAGCATCCGTCCTAGAGCAAGAAAAGCAGATCTCAGGCGTAGACAGCGAATCCATCGTGACTCTTACAAAAAGCGAGGAGATCTTAAACCAGTACTTAACCTCTCTTGTCCCAACCCGCAACCTACTCGGAGCCATCGCATCAGGTAGGTTTATCCATCTCTATGAAAAAGATATCGATATCCTCCAAGACCTCATGATTGCCATTCAGCAGTCAGAAGACCTCTGCGATGTAAATATAAAAAGCATTAAAAGTTTAAGGGACAGTTATCAGATTATCTTTACCAATGACCTCAATAAGACCATCAAAAGGCTTACTGCCATCATGATCATCTTTACCATACCAATGGTCATAGCGTCGCTTTATGGAATGAACGTAAGTCTTCCCCTTTCCAAAAACCCCTTCGCATTCATCATTATCTTAAATATTATTCTTGTGGCGATGTTCAGTTTTGTCATCCTCTTTCTTAAGAAGAAATGGCTTTAGCTGGCACTTGTACCCTTAGGTAGAATAAGAGACATAACGTCAGCTTGAGTAATCTCTCTAAAATTGTAATGCACTTTTATCAATTGGGGAAGCATCGACAAACAATTATAAATTGATCTCTCTTGTACAAGCGGACATCCGTTAGCAGATAGAATTTCAAGATTATGACAATGATTGGCAATAGCATCAAGTGCTCTATCTGTTGTAGAATCACAAAAAGAAATATTAAAAAATTGTAACTTTGAACATTTTTCTGCGATCGCTTCAATCCCAACATCAGAGACTTTGGTGCTGGACAAATCCACATAAAATAATTGAGGACATCCTTTCGCAAGTGCCAGAACACCTTGATCGCTAATATTATTACAAGTAGTAGCAAGGATTGCTTCAAGCTGCCTGCAGCCTTGTGCAATAAATTCTAACCCTCTGTCAGTTACAAAAATACATCCATTAATAGCAATATGTTTCAACTTAGATGATCCTTTTCCTATAGCCTCTAACCCCTTATCTGTAATTAATGCACACCGCCCAATATTGAGCACTTCAAGATCTGGGCAACCCCTAGCCAGAACTTCCATTGTTTGGTCTTTAACAAGTAAACAACCTGATACATTTAATATAGTGAGCTTAGGACATTTTGCGGCGATAGCTATCATTCCAACATCACTTACAAAGATGCAATTTTCCAAATTAAGATATGTCAATTCAGAGCAGCTCGTTGCAATCGCAAAAATCCCTTTATCCGTAATTAAGAAACAATCTTTAACTAATAAATGCTTTAATTTAGGATAACGAGTTGCAATTAGCTCAAGCGAATTATCTGTTAATTTAGCACACCCACTAGCTGCAAAAGTGTGAAGCTCAAGACAGTGAGCTGCAATCGCCTTAATTCCTTCATCATCTACCTTAGGACATTCAGAAATATATAACCTTCTTAGCTGGGGGCACAATTTTCCAATTATAACTAGAGTATTATTATCCACCCAATCACCTGAAACGTGGATGGTTGTAATAGATGGATTATTAGTAAGAATAGTCTGCAATTCTTCTGGTGTAAACTGAGTCTTACGAAGGTCTAATTCTGTTATCTTTGAAGAGGTCAGCTCTTTTTTAGCCATCTCTTTATATTGCCGTGTTAAGGGCATAGTAGCCCTACCCGTGCTTTCAATTTGTAGTTTTAATCCCTCTGAACCATTTGCAATAGTTACTCCTCGGTCAGCTATTCTTAAACTGCAGAAATCTCCACTACTGAAATCCGTTAATGGATTTGGTGGTGTGCTACGATCCTTTGATGGGACAGGAGGAATTTCAAGAAAGGAGGTGATGATTGAAGTAAGACGGGGCTCTTTCACCCTAGCCCTTATAGATGAAAGATGAATAGGCCTTGAAGAAGTAACAGTGCTTGTACCAGAAGATCTACTTACTTTATGTGACATTATTAACCTTTAATTATTTTAATTTAAAGTATAATAACATATTTTATTATAAATATAAATTAAAACAATTTTTTTAATTTATTAATATAATGACATTAATATCAATAACTTAAAAGAAAAGAATACCTGACAACTCTCTTAACCTATTTAGCTAACCAATAGGATAGCAGGATTTTCAAGAATTTTTTGTACAGTTTTGATGAATTTAGCAGCTTCGGCCCCATCGATGACCCTGTGGTCAACAGAAAGGGTGAGCCGCATGATCTTAGCAGGTTTAATCTCATTATTGATGAAGATAGGCTTCTCTTCAATCCCGCCAACTGCAAGGATAGCTGCTTGCGGAGGATTGATCACGGCAACGAAATCAGAGATTCCAAACATGCCTAAATTGGAGACGGAAAAAGATCCGCCTTTATACTCGGTAGGATCAAGCTTTCCTTCTTTTGCTCTTTTGACTAGTTCTTTGATCTCTACTGAGATCTGGCCAACATTTTTGTAGTCTGCATGGCGAATAATCGGAGTAATGAGCCCGCCTTCAATAGAAACAGCAACTGAAATATCAATTGTTTTGAATGAGATGATGGCCTGTTTTACCGAATCAAAGCCGGTATTGACCAAAGGATGCTCTTTGAGAGCAAGTGCGCAAGCACGGATGATAAAATCATTTAATGTGGGCTTCAGCTCAAACTCTTTTAACTGCTCCCTTAATGTAACAAGAAGAGATACATTGACATCTTGCGAAACATAAAAATGCGGAATAAACGTCTTAGACTCTTGCAGTCTTTTGCCAATGATTTTTCTCATAGGAGAAAGAGGGATCTCTTCATAAGTTCCTGGAGGAATGGTAGGAACTTCTCTTTTCCCAAAAGTAGTCAGTGCAGCAGGCTGTGCAAGATCTAGATCTTTGCTCATGACTCTTCCGCTTGGCCCGGATCCCGGAACAGTAGAGAGATCAAGTCCTTTTTCTTTTGCAAGTTTACGAGCAAGAGGAGATGCCATAGTTCTTTCCTGGTAATCTGATGGTTTCGGAAATTTATAATTCTCTAAGGGAGGTTCCGGAACAAATGCCGGTTGGGCCATTGCGCCTGCAGCAACGGGTGCAGGAGCCTCTTCTTCTTTTTTTGCTTTCTTTTCAGCTTTTGCGGGTGTTTTTACATCAAGCGTTTCTTCCACCGTTTTATACCCTTCAATCGACTCGTCTTTTTTTACTGTGAAGATCCCAATGGGCTGATTGACTTTCGCCATACTCCCCTCTTTCACTAGGATTTTTCGAAGGTATCCTTCATCTAACGCGTTATACTCAACGGTTGCCTTATCGGTAGCAACTTCAATAAGAAGTTGTCCCTCTTTGACCAGATCACCCTCTTTAGCATGCCATTTCACAATGGAGCCTTCTTCCATGGTAGGAGATAGTTTGGGCATGGTCACAGTAAACGGCATATTCGAACCTAATTTATTCCTTTATATTCAAAACGTCTAAAATAGCGGAAGTAATTCTTTGCTTATTGGGCAAAGTTTCTCTTTCCAAAATTTTGGAGTAGGGCATTGGAGTTTCACGTTGGCAGACTCTTTTTAGAGGAGCATCCAGATAATCAAAACATTCTTCTTGAATTTGAAAGCCAAGTTCTGCAGAAATTCCTGCAAACATGTGGCCTTCTTCTACAAGAACACAGAAATGGGTCTTTTTTACAGATGCTGCAACGAGTGCAATATCTAAAGGCTTGATCGTACGCAGATCAATGATCTCTACTTTGATCCCGCGCTTCAAAAGCTCATCTGCTGCAGCATTGCAATGTTTTAGCATCCGGCTGTAGGAAACTACAGTGATATGGCTTCCTTCTCTTAAGATCTTTCCTTTGCCAAAAGGAACAGTATATTCCGCTACAGGAATTTCCATCTTGTCGCCATAATCCAATTCATTCTCAAGGAAAAGGATGGGATTATTGTTCCTTATTGCGGTCTTCATGAGCCCTTTTGCGTCATAAGCATTGGAAGGAGCTACGACATACCAGCCGGGAAGATTCCCATAAATTGCCTCTACACAGTGAGAGTGCTGACAGGAGACTTGAGCAGCCGCGCCGTTAGGTCCTCTAAATACAATCGGTACGGAATATCTTCCTCCGGACATGTAATACGATTTACAAGCATTGGAGATCAATTGATCTGCTGCCACAAAGGAAAAGTTCCAGCTCATGAATTCTACAATGGGCCTCAGACCTGTCATGGCTGCACCAATGGCAAGTCCTGCAAAACCATTTTCAGAAATGGGGGTATCGATCACTCTTTTTGCTCCCCACTTGGCAAGCATGCCCTTGGTGACTTTATAGGCGCCGTTATACTCAGCAACTTCTTCGCCCATAATAAAAACTCTGTCATCTCGGGCCATCTCTTCATCCATTGCTTGGCGAAGAGCCTCACGTATTTCTACTAATTGCATTCCGGGAGTAGTCGTCATGGCGCAAGCACTCCTTCTTCAAGGACAATCGGATCAGGATCCGGGCTCTCATCTGCAAATTTCATGGAATCTATTACTATCTCTTTTTCTTTCTGGTCCATTTCCTTAAATTCTTCTTCTGTAAGCATCTTAGCAGCGATCATTGCTTCTTTTAATCCAAGAATAGGATCTTTTTTAATGACTTCTGCAAGTTCTTCTTTAGAACGATAAAGTGCAGGATCAGAAATAGAATGGCCTTTAAATCGTTCTGTAATCGCTTCAATAAGGACCGGCCGTCTTGTCTTTAGCATCTCTTCATAAACTGCTTTGAAGCCTGCATAACAATTAAAAAAATCCATTCCGTGGAAGGTATAGGCCTTCATGTTGTATGCAGGTCCCATGCTTTCTGCGATCGGCTGCATACAAACAGCTCTAGAAACAGCCGTCCCCATTCCCCACTGATTGTTCTCGATCACATAGAGGCATGGTAAATCCCATAAAGAAGCCATATTTAATGACTCGTGAACAGCGCCTTGAGGAACAGCTCCATCTCCAAGAAAACAGATGGAGACTAGGTCTTTCTGCTCTTTATATTTAATTGTAAATGCCGCGCCCGTAGCAATTGGCAAATGGCCTCCCACAATCCCAAAGCCGCCTAGCATATGGTCAGCATAAAGGTGCATGGAGCCGCCTCGCCCTTTAGCAATTCCTGTGGTTTTGCCATAGAGCTCAGCCATTGCTTCTTTAGGAGTAACTCCTAACAAAAGCGCTAAAGCATGACATCTGTAAGTAGTCGTATACCACTGCTTGGAGCCAAAGGCCATAGTACAAGCTGTCTGAATTGCTTCTTGCCCCGAATAGGCATGAAAGAACCCACCAATTTTGCCCTGTTGATAAGCAGATTCAGCTCTGATCTCAAAATTACGGATATTTAACATTTTACGGAGAGCGGTAAGGAGTTTTTCTTTGCCCAGTTCAGCCATGATCTTTTTCGGATCAGACTCAAAAAAATGATAATTAATAGGGCCTTTTTTCATTTATCTCTCTAGAAAGTGGGGAAATTAGGCCCGTGATTGGGCACGATATTTGGATTGTTGGTCACAGGGACGGTCCTTAAGCTATCATCAGGGTCATACCCCTGAAAACATCCAGTAAAAACTGCCATGCAAATTCCAATAAAAAGTATTTTTTTCATATCCTAAAGTATAGAATTTACCCCCTTTTTCCAGAAGGGAAAATAGTGAAGCAAAGTATTTGCTTCCACGGCACTTTTGCCTTTTGCCTTCTGCCTTCTGACTTTAAGAAGCTTGCCTAAAAATTCCCTTTCCTATTTTATAAACCAATTAAAAAAAGTTCATTGTATGCCTTTGATCCCAATATTCTATGATACCGAAACTACAGGGACTAGACCTGGAAAAGATAAGATCATTGAACTTGCTGCCTTTGATCCGGTTAGAAATCGAAGCTTTTGCGAGTTTATCAATCCCGGCTGTCCTATCCCCGAGGAGTCTCAAAAAATCCATAATATCACCGATGAGATGGTTAAAGGGGCACCCCCCTTTTCTGAAATAGGGAAATTGTTTCTTTCCTTTTGCGAGGGTGATGTTGTATTGATCGCCCATAATAATGACTCTTTCGATAAGCCTTTTATAGAAGCAGAATATCAATCAGCGGGGGTTGCTATGCCCTCTTTTCGCTACTTGGACTCTTTAAAATGGGCAAGAAAATATCGCAGCGATCTTCCAAGGCACACTCTGCAATTCTTACGTGAAACTTATGGAATAGAAGAAAATAATGCACACCGCGCTCTCGATGATGTGATTACTCTCTACAAAGTGTTCTGTCATATGATCGATGATCTTAGCTGGGACCAGGTCTTTGAACTATTAGATCCCAACCTTCCACTCCTTCATATGCCTTTCGGGAAATATTCTGGTTACCA
>DATIJO010000159.1:0-7672 GCA_035478555.1 Chlamydiales bacterium | reverse complement strand
ATAAACTCTATCCTGCAGATAAATACCCCGGCTACGAGATGTTCCTTCCCTTAAAAGGCAACGATACGATGAAGTTCCGCATCTTTGCAGGGCCCTATCAAGATACAACACTTACAGTCGCAGATGAAACCTACTCCAACTATGAAGAGGGCTATAATCCCGACTACTCTTCCGCACAAAGCTTCCATGGCTGGTTTGCATTCATATCCGAACCATTTGCCAAGTTCCTCTTCTTCCTTATGAAGATCTTCTACAAATTCACTCACTCTTGGGGCTTTTCCATTATCCTCTTAACGATCGTTCTTAGGATCATGCTCTATCCGCTCAACGCCTGGTCGATCAAATCTTCTGCCCGCATGCAACAGATCGCACCCCAAGTGAAAGCTATCCAGGAAAAGTATAAAAAGGATCCCAAAAGGGCCCAAATGGAGATCATGCACCTCTACCGTCAAACCGGCGCAAACCCCTTTATGGGCTGCTTCCCTCTCCTTATTCAAATGCCATTTTTGATCGGAATGTTCGACCTTCTAAAATCTACCTTTGAACTACGGGGAGCATCCTTTATCCCCGGCTGGATCGATAACCTTACTGCACCTGACCGGCTTTTTTGCTGGAACTATCCTATCTTCTTCCTAGGCACCTGTTTCCATCTGCTCCCAATACTTCTAGGAGCAATTATGTTCCTCCAGCAAAAATATACTGAGAAGCTATCCGGGGCAACCAAAGGGCCCATGAACGATCAGCAGAAGCAGCAAAAGATGATGGGCAATATCATGATCATTGTCTTCACTGTCCTCTTCTACCACTTCCCTTCAGGCTTAAACATCTACTGGCTCTCTTCCATGATACTTGGCATCGGACAGCAGTGGCTCATGAAAAACAAACTCAAAAAGCCGGTTCTTTCAACTAATAAGTAGCAGAAATAAAAAAAATTAGCAGGGATAACAGGATTAACAGGATAGAGGAAAAAATAAAAATCCTTTTCTAATATCCTAAATATCCTGTCATCCCTGCTATTTTTCTTTATTTCTCATCTATGTTTAAATAGTCTTTTTCAGGAAAAAATCATGCATGCTTGGTACTCATTTCTAAATAGTTTGAAAGATGAACTAGGCGCTGAGAACATCAACCAATGGGTAAAACCGTTAAAAATTACCAAGTTTGACGCTAGAAACCTCTACCTAGAGGCAAGCGACTCTTTTCAGATCTCCTGGTTTAATGAACATATCCGCCCCCGCTTAAAAAGCTTTGTAAGTTCTAACCAAAAACCTATAAAAGTTCACCTTGACCAAGGAGCAAGTCCTAGTAAAAAACCCTACTATCCCAAACCCATCGCCATCGTATCGGATGAGCTCCATCCCCATTTTACTCATTCAAATTTTGTCGAAACAGAAGGGACAGCGCTTGCCTTCAAATTCTTAAAAGAGCTTGACCAATCTTTAGGCGCTTTCAATCCCCTCTTTCTTTTTGGAGGAAAGGGCACAGGAAAGACCCATCTTCTTACAGCCATTGCCCATTCCTTAAAGGCATTAAACAAACAGATCTTCTTTGTCAACGCCGAAACTTTTACCGAACATGTGGTTTTTGCAATCCGTATGGGGAAAATGGAAGAGTTTAGAAAAGCCTACAGACTAATTGATGTCCTGATCATGGACGATGTCCATATCTTTGCAAGAAAAGCTGCCACACAAGAGGAGTTTTTTCATACCTTCAATACCCTGCATACTCTAGGAAAACAGATCATACTCTCCGCTGAAAAACCTCCTTCAGAGATTGCTGAGATCGAACCTAGACTACTATCTCGTTTTGAATGGGGGCTTTCTCTTCCCCTAACGCTTCCTACCAATTCGGAGCTGCCAAAGATCTTTCATGCAAAAGCAAAGGCTTTGCATCTACCTACCAACAACGAAATGGAAAAGTTCTTTATTGAACATTTTAAAACGCCTGCAGATCTATCTTCCTCCCTTGAAACTCTCGCTCTAAGGGGCAATCTTGGAGGGCTTCACACCCATACCCTTCCCTTTATCCACGAGTCGTTGAAAGATCTTTTAGAAAAGAAAAAAGAAGAGCAGCTCTCCCCTTCCAAAATCCTAAAGAAAGTATCGGATCACTTTGGCTTAAAACCAACTGACCTTACCGGAAAAGCGCAGAACAGAGAAGTTTCCTTCCCTAGGCAAATTGCGATGTATTTCTGTAGGACCCGTCTCAAAATGCCTTTGATGAAGATCGGCGAGCTCTTTAGCAGGGACCACTCTACTGTGATCACAGCTATTCGGCAGATTGAACAGGCAATAGAAAAGAAAGAAGGAGAGGCAGTGACTGTCCTCTCCCAGATAGAATTAGAATAATTAAGTAGTAATGCCCAATTGTTCTTTTAGTCTTGCGGCACATCTTTCAGCTTGAAAAGCTCCTAGCTCATCATCCAATTTCCAGTTTTGAGAAGCCTCTAACAGATGCTTTTGATAGGTATTAACGCAAATAGTAAAGGATATACATGCTGTTTCAAAATTCTGAAAAATCATCACAATTCTAGAAGTCAAAGCGTGAAGATCATCCTCAGCTGCCTCTTTAGTTAGGCTCTCTTTCTCACTCGAGTCTGCAACTTCCGCGATTGAATCAGGACAAAAATTTTCAATAATTGTAGCAAACTCTCTTGCTTTTGCATCATTTCTAAAGTCATTTTCAGAAATAAACTTTCTGGATAACAACATGAGCTCTTTTCTTGTGCTAACAAACAAGACTTTTGTAGAATCAGCAGTAGCACGCATCTTGTCTTGCGCTCTTTCAAAGGATTCTCTCCACATGTCCAAAGTCAAAGCATGTGCTTCTGAAATTGACCTGGTGGGTAAATTGATGCTATTGGTAATTAAAGACATTATTTATTCTCCAAAATTATTCTTTAAATTAAATCGCTACAATTTTATAACGATCCTAACATTCAATCAATTCAAAATAATATTGGAATAAATAAAGAAGCCTAACCCGCAAATAATAAAATGCAAAGGTTAGGCTTAAGGATATTGGGCTTAGATCTTGATGTATTTTTCGCCGGGTTTTCCGCCAAAGCCTTGTGGCTCTTGTGGAGGAATTGGCAATTGGAAGGGAGGTGGTTCTTCACCAGCGCAGATCTTAGTTGCTATCTCACGCCATCTTTCTACCGTTTCAACGAAGAGTGCAGCAAATCTTCTTAAAGCGCTTTCATCCACACCAAGTCCCATATCAAGGACGCAGTGCATAAGGATGAGCTCTTCTTTAGTTGCAACTCCGATACCGCCGCCAGCCATCTGACCGCCAAGCATCGAGCCTTCAAGAAGCCTTTCATAAAGCTTTAAACGGATCTTCTCGTTTTTCGGAAGACCATCCAGAATAGGAGAATAGAGATAAAGCCTATCTGAATTGGGTTCATAAGTTATATGTAGAGAAAAGGTATTGTCGATCCCAAGAATACAGGTATTGTTTTCGTCAAATTCCAATCCCTCAAGATTGAGTTCGCGGCCAAATTCCTTCAAGTTGGCTTTCGCATTTTCGAATGACATGAATCCCTCCTAAAAATTGTGTTAATATCAGCGGTTTCGAAGGAAATCGAAATTATCTGGGACACCAGGCTATCAGAAAAAAGTTTTAGCGACAACTAATAAACAAATGCTGGAGTCGAGATCCTTGAAACAGTAAATATACTAATACCTCTATTTTAATAAATAACTATTATAAATTTCAATGACTTTATTTCAGATAATTATCAATTAATTATTTTAACCTATCATTTTAAAGAATTTACAAAGAAAAACAATCCTTCCCTTGTTCTTGCCCGAAATCGACCTCTCAGGTAATTAAAAATCATGAAAAGGTCTCCAGGCTCTCCCATAGAATTAGGTTTAAGCAAAAAAGACAACGTTTATCACTTTGCCATTTTTTCAGAACATGCTGAAAAAGTAAGCCTTTGTCTCTTTGACGAAAAAGGAGAAAAACTTCTTCACGAGTTTCATTTAGATCCAAAGATCAACCGAACAGGACAAATCTGGCATATTGGACTTGAGGGGTTAAACCCCAAGCTTCTCTATGGTTATAAGTTTGAAGGGCCAATTGATCCTAAACGCGGGCTCTTTTACAAAAATGACACGATTCTATCCGACCCTTACGCAAAAGAACTATTTTCTCCAAGGGAATGGGGCGGAAAAAGACCGGAGTATTTTCTTTGCAAAATAGTGACTGACAATGGATTTGATTGGGAAAATACAAAAAAGCCAAACCTGAAATGGGAAGATCTTATCATTTATGAAATGCATGTAAGAGGCTTTACCAAGCACGAATCAAGTAAAGTGGAGCATCCCGGGACTTTTCTAGGTGTCATAGAAAAAATCCCGCATTTACTCGATTTGGGAGTGAACGCTGTTGAGCTGATGCCCATATTTGAATTCCATGAATCGGCAAAGAAAATCAAAAATCCGATCACAGGCGCGCCTCTCTATAACTACTGGGGCTATTCACCTGTGAATTTTTTTTCCCCAATGAACCGCTACGCTTCGCCAAAAGATGCCTCATCTTCTAGAGATCAGTTTCGAAAGATGGTAAAAGAGCTTCACAAGAATGGGATCGAGGTGATCCTAGATGTAGTCTACAATCATACTGTCGAAGGAGAGGTCGAAGATCTCTACATCAATTTCAAGGGGATTGAAAACCCTGCCTACTACATTTACCTTAACGGCCACTACTACAATTACACAGGATGCGGCAATACCATAAATGCCAACAAGTCTGTTGTGCAGCAGATGATTTTAGATAGCCTCAGATATTGGGCCCTCGATATGGGAGTAGATGGTTTCAGGTTTGACCTTGCCTCCATTTTAACTAGAGATCCTCATGGAACCCCGCTGGGTTTTCCACCTCTTATCCGCTGGATAGGCACAGATCCATTCCTTTCCGATATCAAACTGATTGCTGAGCCTTGGGATGCTGCTGGTCTCTATCAAGTAGGACAATTTCCCTCCTATGGAAAATGGTCGGAATGGAACGATTTTTACCGTGATAGCATGAGAAGGTTTATCAAAGGAACAAACGGACAGGCAAGCCCTTTTGCATCTTCTCTTTGCGGATCTCCTAACCTTTATGGAAAATATGGATCTCCGAACTTCAGCATCAATTTTATTACCTCCCATGACGGCTATACCTTAAGGGACCTCGTCTCCTATCAAAAAAAGCACAATCTAGAAAATGGAGAAAACAATCAGGATGGGACCAACTCCAATGAAAATTGGAATTGCGGAGTAGAGGGCCCATCTGAGCAAAAAGAGATCGAAGAGCTAAGAGAGCGCCAGATGCGCAATTTTCTTGTAGCTCTCTTCAGCTCTCAAGGCGTTCCTATGCTACTTATGGGGGATGAATATGGCCATACCCGAAAAGGGAATAATAACGCCTGGTGCCAAGATAATGAGCTGAACTGGTTCTTATGGAATGAACTAAAAAAGAACGAAAAGTTCTTCCATTTTGTGAAAAACCTGATCCATTTTAGAAAGCACTCCCCCCTCCTTCATAACCCCACCTTTCCTAAAGAGCATGTGATCGACTGGCATGGGGCCCTTCCCCATGCGCCTGAATGGTCTAACGAAAAGAGGCTTATTGCCTTTACCTTGAAAGACCCTCAAGGGGACCATCTTTATGCCGCCTTTAACGCTTTTGATACCCCCCTGGAGGTCCGTCTTCCAGACACCCCCCCAAACCGCCATTGGGCCCTTATAGCGGCAAGTTACCTTCCCCCTCCTAATGACTTCCCTAAAGAGGGCAAATACCCCCTAAAAGAAGCCCTAACCCTCCCTGGCTACTCTAGCATAATCTCTAAGTGCTTAATTACAAATCATTTATAAATTAATGAAAAATTAATGTTAGATTAATAAAGATTTAATAATTAAATGATAAGATTTAAGTATAAAAAGAAGTAAAACTATAGGTTAATTATGTCAGTAAAATCAGTTAGTAATTGGGATAAAGTAAAAGAATTTACGGAGAATAGGTCCACTAACCGCTGCTGCGCATTGGCTAGAATTACCATGGGTGCAGTATTTACCACCCTATTTTCAGCCAAATCTACTCTATTTACAGTGATCACTGCTTTAAGTAGGGTAAACAGTAATTGGTACAATAGCTGGAAAGAAAGGACCAAACGTTCTTATAAAGCCACTGGATATTCCATGGCCCTATCGATGCAAGGGATAAGACAGTTTCTATGGTATTCCACTATGCATGCCCCTAATGCCTCTTTTAAAAGAGATGTGGAGAGAATGGGCAGCTCGCTCGGCTATGAATTAATTGGGGAAGATAACTGGGAGAAAAATCCGTTCAGATCATCTGGGGGAATTCCGATAAAAGCAACTTGTAGAGCTATCCTTGGTATCTATCCAAAAGAAGATAGAGATCTGGCCGACCCACAAGATTAAATTGAGCTAGATGAGATGCAAGACGGGATTATTAGAAACGAATAAATCCTAGATAAGAAACAAAAAGATTTGCTACACTTGGGTTTTCCTATTGTTGGAGGAAATCTCATGTTCCGTTATGCAGCTGTAGCAATTCTTGCTCTTGGCGCAATTGCTTGTAGTAACAAGGTAAGCCAAGATCAATTTACCAAATACTACGATGATGGCAGGGCAAAACCTGTTATCGCTATTGCACCGATCATCGATACCACCTCGTTTGACTCCTCTTGGAGCCTTTCTGAAGAGTTCTCATCGACCCTCTTTTCTAAATTACTGGGGAAAGGAACTCTATTTCTCAATAATGAAAATGAGAAGTTTCTTACCACTGCGGAAAACCCCTTTTCTAACGACCTTGCCTGGGTAAAAAGAGAATTTTCCCCAAACGAATTTGTGATCTTTTTAGAAATTGTAGAACATAACCTTGTTCCCGTAGACCGTACGCAAATGGTAACCTCTCCTGAAACCTCCTCCCATTTAAATGTGGCAATCAGGATAAGGATTGTAGATATCCGCGGAAATGCTCCCAGAATCGTCCTACAGGAACTTGTCCGTGAATCCCACTATTTCAGCAGAGTGCTGATCCCCTTTGATTACAACAAATTCCATTGGGGCACAGATGAATATACTGCCTCACCAATGGGCGAAGCACATTCTAATATTGTGAAACAGTTAGTAGAACGCATCAATGATTATGTTCTCTTAGCTAAGAGCAGGGGCTGAGGGTATTTGGATTTGGACTGGCTCTTTTCAGAGATTGATCCAAACAAAATTGGTACGGATTGGCAGTCGGTAATTCTTTTTGGAATAATTGCCGCACTTGTCACCTATTTTGCCTATAGGCGGGGTTACTTTCTTCTCACTCAAGAGAAAAAAGAGCCCCCTCATGTCCGCTTCTGGCATGTATTGATCGGTTTTTCCGTTTATCTTTTTCTTCTCTTCTTTTTATCTCCCCTTATAGGAGAGATGGGACTAGCAAAATCCCCATCGGACGCAGATGTGATCTCCCGCATATCTTGGATCAATTTCTCTGTTTTGGGGACCACTGCTCTTTTTATTCTCATTTTTTTTGGGTATTTTCATAGAAGCCTATTTGTAAAAATACTGAAAAATTCCGATACCCCCATCAGAAGAGATGCCTTGCTTGCCATCTTTAGCTGGATCATTTCATTTCCAATCGTTGTGGTAGTTAGCGAACTCTTAGA
>DATIJO010000158.1:0-6805 GCA_035478555.1 Chlamydiales bacterium | reverse complement strand
TCAATGAAGCAGGAAGACTCTCTGTCATTCATCCAAGGGATAAGAAACATCGTAAGATCAGGATCATTGGAATTGGGGGAGAGCTTTTCTTTGCCAATGCCGACATTCTGCAAAATGCGCTTCATGCAATTGCTGAAGACCCCTATGTGAAAGTCATAGTGCTTCGCCTTCACGGAGTCTATCACATGGACGCTTCGATGTGCTTTGCGATCCAGCGTTTACATCACTATTTACAAGATTCCAAACGCCATCTTGTAGTTTCAGGAATCACTAAAGAGGTGTGGAGGGTGCTATACCGATCCACTCTTGCCACTCAAATCGGCACTGATAACCTCTTCTTGAGCGATGAGTCCCAGCCCCAGCTCTCTACCTGGAAAGCATGCCTAAGAGCCCAAGAATTAGAAAAAAAATTCCATTAATTATCTTAAATAACTATTGGGATCGGTGGTCTCTTTGTCCATGATGGCCGGATCAAATTTAAAGCTAACGCCCTTTTCATCGATCGTACGGTAGATCCATTCTTCATTATTTTCTCTTAAGAGACGGTCGCATCCCATTACAAATCCACGGAAGAAGCCATAGTTTTGAATGGCAAGTTCCATATAGCGTGAACTAGTAGGACGGAAATTACTGGTAGGACCTTTTGCAGGAGAGAGTACCTTTTGATGAAAGTGGATGATCCCATGCATCATTTTACCGGCAAGAGATAGGGAACGTGGTGCCTCTGTTTGCTTTTTGGGAAGAGGAGCGATTAGATCAGAGTCTTTTCCCCAAGGCGCTTCGTCAATGGCAAAGAGTGAGGAAAAACTAAGTAGCAGGATGAAAAATTTAAAACGCATATTTTAACATAAGTACTGGAAAGAGCTTATCTCGGTTCATCATAGGAGAGGCGAGGTTTTCGTAGACTCTTTCGTTGTAATATTTGGCCTGTTCTCCAGCTCCGTAAATCCCTCCGAAGTACCATCCCATTTCAAAACTCGTGGTGATAGCGCCTGCTGCAATGTAGCCATGTTTGAAAAATTCATAAGAGGCAAAGATGAAGAGGGAGTTTAACAGAAAGGCTGTGAGGGCCGATTTTTTTAAACCTACATAGAGGTAGCCCGCGCCTGGGATAAGGGCGTTTAGGGCTTGTGCCCCAAATACCGATTTTTTATTCCTTTCAAATTCTTTCAGCATAGGGTTTAAGTTTTGAAATCCTTCTTTCATGGCAAAGGAGCGCTCTTTTTCTAAATCTCCTTCCATGAGCGCTGCATAAAGAGAAATGTGGGATTCTGTTTCCGGATAGGCAATTCCAATGAGCTCTTGGATCTTGCTGGCTTTTTCTACTTCGCCAAGCTCCAAATAGCACTCATATAAAAGAAGAAGAAGATCGTGATATGCAGAAAAAGACCTATCTACGTGATGAAGATCGGTGCGCTCAAAATAGTAGATAGCCTCTTCGTATTTTTTACCTAAGTAGTAGCAATAGGTAATGTAGTAGGCGATCTCAAGCTTTCTTTTATCATCGGTTGGGATAAGAATTTCAGCTCTTTTAAAAGTAGATATCGCTCGGTAAAAATCTAGATCTTTAGCAAAAGCAAGGCCAATTGCATACTCTTTGCCCCAGTCGGTGGTTTTCTCCTCATTTGTTAATGAGGAGAAAGGAGATTTTAGAGTTTGGATATACCTTTCTTCCACACTTGAGCTGATCTTTGGCTCAATAGTATCAGGAACCCGGTAACAGGAGAAGAAAAGGAAAGGAAGTAAAAATAAGAATCTCTTAATCATCTTCAAGTGATTTGATGAGTTCCATTCCTTCGTCGACTTGACTGTCGAGGAATCCGCTGCCTGCTTGTTCTCTAAAGAGATCTTCTTGGTCTTGTGTGACGCGTTTCATATCTTCATAAGAGTTGATGATATGGGGTCGCAAGAAGATGACAATGTTTGCTTGGGTATCAGCGGTAGCTAAAGAGGTGAGGGCTGCTCCAATAAAGGGGATGCCTCCAAGACAGGGGATGCCGGTCTTTACACGAGCTCTAGAGGTGTCGACCATGCCGCTCAAAACTAAGAAGCTTTCATCAGGTACGTGGACTGTGGTCTGCATGGTGGTTTTGCTGGTGGTAATACCTGTAACGTTGCCTACGCTGATATTGGTGACCTGGCCTTGGGCATTGGCAGGCACAGCAGTATTATCTAAGCTGATATCCAATGTAACAATATCTGAGTTTCCAAGGACGGGTGTGATACTCAAGTTCATTCCGATATCGCGGTATTCCACGTTGGTTGTATTTAATGTATTTTGTTGGAAGTTTTGCAAAAACGATCCAATGAACGGGATGTTTTGGCCGATGAAGATAGTAGCGGTTTTGTTGTCCTGAGAGATGAGTTTTGGGTTCATCAGTATGCTCGTATCGCTATCGGTCTGTAATGCTTGCAGGAGCGATCCTAAGCTGATAAATGATTTGCCCTTATGCATGATAATATCGCCGATCACGCCTAAATCAAATGCGGTCTCAATTGGAATTTGAGTGGGACTAGGAGTATCGGATGCATTAATTCCGGATAAGTTGGATCCGAATTGCTTACCGGAAGCAGAGTTATTGAGATTGAACATACTTCCAGAAAATTTACTGCTGACCTGGAATTTGCTGCCCCAGTTGAGTCCAAAATTCATTAAATTGGTCATTGTAGTTTGAATGATCAATACTTCAATGAACACCTGTTTCAAAGGAACGTCTAGGTTTTTAATCAACTCTTTCAAACGTGTCAAAGTTTCGCCGTCGCCGGAGACAAGAAGAGAGTTTGTCACTTGAAGCCATTGGATCGAGTGGATGGCATTTAAAAGAGAGGAGTTGACGTTTGATTTACTTTGGATCAAATCACCGCCGATCTGTTTTAATGCGCTCTGTATCTCATCGCCTCTATGATATTGGAGCTTGTAGACAAGGAAGCTTGTATTGTCTACTGCTTGAATAGAAGTTTCTTCAGGGCCTACCCTCTTCTGCTGCACATCAAAGGTCTTCAAGAGTTCTTTTACTTGTTCTAGGGATTTATCCGTTCCAGTAAAGATCAGTGAGCTAGATTTTTCCACCCATTTCATCGTGTGGACCGTATTGTAAAGATCGGTATTAGGCACGCCCGATTCCTGCAGATGGTCGACAAAATCGAGTAAACTTTTTTCTAAATCGGGGCCTGGAACATACTGAGGTTTATAAATAAAAAATGATGATGGGCCGACCGTTGGAGCTATTTTGCCAAGCTCTGGAACATCGAATTTCTCAACCAGTGGTTTGATCTTTTCTAAAGCGCCTTCTGTTCCTGTGAAAAGAAGAGAGTTGGTTTCCCGGATATAACGGACGCTCGCAAGAGCAGCTAAGAAATCCTTATCGGATGCTCCTGATCTCTTAATGTCCTCGGCTACAGCATTCAAAGATTTAATCACCTGCTGGCCATTGGCAACTTTTAGCTTGAAGAGCATAAATGTAGTTTTGCCTAGACATTGGACAGGTCTAATAACGGGAATATCGATCTCTTTGATCAATGCTTCTAACTTTTGTAGAGTTGCAGGAGAGCCTGTATAGATCATTGATTGAGTGGATTCATTATATCTTCCTGAGGCGATCGCTTTTAAAAGGGCAGGATCAGCAAGGTCGGCCTTTTTCAGGTTTTCCCCAATATCTTTTAAAGAGCTTTCTAAAAAGGCGGGAGTTACGCATTGGGGCTTATACATCAAAAAGTCGGTGCCTTTTTCTCTTTTTACGTCAAATTGCGTGATCAGATTTTTTACTTCGTTGATCGACTGGGCATCGCCTGTTAAAAGGATAGAGTTAGTTTCCTTAATCCACTGGGCATGTTCAATCACATGTAAAACAGGTTTATCGACAAAACCCGAACTTTTCATTTTTTTAGCAAACTGTTCCAGATCTTCTTCAATGACATCCCCGGTTGTATTGATCAATTTGTAGACTAAATAGGTTTGCTGGGATGGTTTTGAAGATTCTTCTTCCGTATCAAACTTTTCCAGCATAGTAGTAATTTGATCAAGAAGGGGCTGTGTACCGGTAAACATGAAGGACCTAGATTCAGGGATCCATTTGCCCGATTGAAGCGCTTTTACTAGATTTTCTTCTTTCACTCCGGATTTTTTGATGTTTTCAATCAATTCCTTTAAGTACTCCTCCATTTTAGATTTGGAGACGTATTTCAATTGATAGAGAGCAAAAGTTGACTGAAGATAGGCTTTGTTTGCAGGAATATCAAATTCTTGGGCAAGAAGCTGGATCTGGTCCAGGGCGTCTTTTGTTCCTGAGAGCATAAAAGAGTGCGATGGCTCTATCCACTTCATTGAATAGATGGCTTTATAGAGGTTGGCCTGTTTTTCATCGTTACGGTTTAAATGGTGTGCGATCTGTTTTAAGTAGTCCTCCATCTGCTCTTTAGAGGTATTAGCTAATGGATAAAGGATAAAGGTTGGTTGAGAGGCAGCGATCGCATGCTCTAAGGGAATATCATACGCACCAAGGATATCTTTAATGCGATTTAAAGAAGTTTGGGTTCCTGAAAACATATAAGAGTGGGACTCAGGGATCCATTTCATTGAATGGATGGCCTCAATGAGGTCGTCTTCTTTAATGCCTTTTTTCTTGAGATTGTCAGCAAGTTCAGATAGATATTTTTCTACTTTATCTTTAGGAGCATATTGCAATTGATAGACAAAAAAGGTGCGTTCATGGCCGGGCTTAGGCTGAGTGATCGAATCAATTGAATTGATCAAATCATTTAATTTTTTGATGGAGTCGGCATCGCCAGTGAAAATGAAGGAATTGGTCGATTTTACCCATCTCATGGAATCTAGTGCAGTTAAAAGCCCTTGGTCTGCAAGTCCGGATGACTTTAAGTTTTCTTCCATATCTTTTAATGCTTTTGCAATGTCTTCCCCTTTCAGCACTTGGGGCTTATAGACGAAAAATTGTGCACGCATCATCCTTCTTTGATTGTAGATATCCTGATCAAAAGAGGGGAGAAGGTCTTGTAATCTTTTCAGGGTCCGTTCATCCGCAGTGAACATCAAGGAGTTGGTATCCTTAATGTATTTCAAGTGTTTGATCGCGTGAACTAAAGTGTCTTCATGCGCAATAGATTTTTCTAGATCTTTTGCGAATTCTTTGAGTGACTCTTGCAGCTGCTCTGCGGGTGCAACCTTAATTGGATAAACAAAAAAAGTAGTTTTCCCGCCAGGGCTTACTTGTCCTAGCACATCAACTGATGCCAATACCTCTTGTACTTTAGGAAAGGTCAGAGGGTCTCCGGTAAAGACGATCGATTGGGTGGTGGGGACGACTTTAGCGCTCTCTAGGGTCTCTACTAGATCTTTATCCGCAATTTTTGATTTTTTTAGGTTATTAGCAACTTCTTGAATGCCATCATGCACATCCTGAACGGTCCTATTTTTTGGAATGTACATAAAAAAGGATTCCCTCTCAGAAAGCTGAGCTTCCCTTGAGGCAACATCCAAAGTTTCTAAAATCTCACGGATTTTATTTAAAGAATCCGGCTCTCCTGTGAGAAGAAGGGAATTGGTCTCTTTAATGGGTTTAGCAGAGTCAATCGTCTCTAATAACCCCTTTTCCATATAACCGTTCATATGGATATTTTGAGAGATTTCCTTAAGTCCTTTTAAGATCTCTGAAAGGGAACGATTCTTCACTTTGTAGATAAATACATTCTGCGCTTTCAATTCTTTAGTGGGAGACTTTTCCTTTTTTGGGGCAGTATCTAGATTGGTAAGAACAGTGATTGTCTTTTCTACAATGCTAGGATTGGAAACGATAAAAATGACATGGGCTTTTGGCTGAGAGGCCAAGATAAAGGGATGGCCTTGTGTCATTGGGGCCATAATTTGAGAAGCTAGCGCAATCAGAAACTCAGGGTCGTTGTACTTGACGTGATAGGGTTCGATAGTGATGGCATTCTGAGGGGCTTTTAAGTTGTCAATCAGAAGCGTTGCTTTTTCCACATTGGGAGTGATATCGGTGATAATGACGATTTGTGTTTCTTTAGAAACATCCAAAATAGCGTCCGCTGACAGCATAGGGCGGATGATCTCCGCTACAGCTTCTGCTTTAGCATCCAAAATGTGAAATACTTTTGTAATGATTGGATAGGAAGTGTCGATTGGCTCGTTATCAAAAACCAATTTGGCAAATTGTTTTACACTAGGATTTTTGTGGATGACTAAATTTTTATCTTGTTCAAGCAGACTTAAGCCATGAATCCTTAAGGTTTGAATGAGGGTTGCCATCACATTTTCTGGAGTGATGGGATCTTCCGATACAATCGTTACAGGAAAATTCATATCCTCTTCATCGAAGAGGAAGTTCACATTGCAGATTTTAGAGACAAATTTCAGATATTCCGTCATCGAAACGTTATTGTAGTTGATGGTAAAACCACCACCACTGCTGACATGCGGCGATTTTAACGTGAGGGCGAGATCTTTAATATCTAGCTGCGCAGTCTCCTGATTTTCTTCAGAAAATAGGGGGAGAATTGATGCTAGAAATAGAAAATAGACGGAATTTAGGCGCATAATCTTTTAGCCACTCACTTGAAATCGTAAATTACTATCCAAATTATTGCAAATGTTTCCCTCATGGGAAACGCCTTAAAATTTCTTCTATATTTATTGGGAGGGAATAAATCCTATAATTCGTAAACGGGAACAGAGAGAATCAGAGGCAATTTTTAAGATTTTTAATAAATTCGTGAATTGTAGGAAATCTTTCATCTGGATTTTGTTTTAAAGCACGCTCAAGAATATTTCTTA
>DATIJO010000157.1:0-6173 GCA_035478555.1 Chlamydiales bacterium | reverse complement strand
CCATCTGAGCGCCCAACGTAGGAAATTCTTTCCTCAGGGTGTAATAACACAAATGGTGAATGGGAATTCTATTTTTCTCATTAATGTCCTTACCGCAATTTGCAGCTTGAGTACATGCTGCAGTAAACATTTCTTGCAATTCACAAAAATCTTGAGACTCATCCTGAGGAGGTTTAAGCTTAATAGCAATTGTTCTTTTCATGGCAAAAAAGATACGCTACTAAATATTTACATACCATTGAAAAAAGAGCAGCGCTTCCTCCCAGCCCTAAAGGACTGGGGTATCCGCGCTGTCATTGGATGAATTCTTGAAAAGAATCGCCTACTGTCTCAGGGGTAACAATCCTTGCTCCGGTTTTTTGCTCAAGATAGCAAGCATTTCCGGCTTCCCAACCGGGAATTCCTTTGAGCAGATCTTCCCTAGAGATCACATCTTCCCCTTTTCTTTTCTTTGCTTCTGAATGGATCCACTTCTGACCGCTCATCACGCACATCAGTTCAAGCGAAGTCTGTCCTCCGGAACGGGTAATGGTAAGATCGCTTCTGAAAAAAAGCGATGCTATTACTGATTCATCCTGAAAGGAAAGCGGGATCACGGAAAAATTAGGGGGGAGATCTTTCATTTGGATGATCAGATCATGCATCAACTGAAAAAGAGATGGGGCATTTTCAGTGTGGTCTGCGCAAAAGACGAAAATGTGGTACTTGCGTGTTGGATCCCCTTTCCCTACTTCAACCATGTTTTTCACATAATTTAAAGTTGCGGAATAAGCAGGCTGAGACCCAAGCAAAATGGTTACCAATCGGTCATTTTTTCCGATAGTAAAGCGCACATTGTTCCCTTGGACTTGAAAAGGCTCTTTGGTCTTTTTGCAGATATCTTTCAAATACTCAAGTTCTTTGGGATGTTTATAGGCGATCTCCACTTCATAGTCTTCTTTTGGGCGCTGCAATTTATGATAGGGGTGGAATCCCTGACGTATGTAATACTCCTGATAGCAAACGTTCTTTTCACTTAAAGCACAGTTCTTTTGCCAGAATTCCTCTGAAGTTTCTCCATTCTCAAGAAGAGGAGGGATTGTGATCAAACGCAAAAAAGCTTTATCTTTTTGTGGGATTTTTTTTATCGAATCGAAATAGTGGGTTGCCTTTGATGTAGGCAAGTCAACAATTACCTTTTCAAACACTACTGTCTTTTTCTTAAGCCAACTATAAAAACGGATCGCACGTAAGATCGCAGATGTCGCAAGAGGCTGTGTATCAATTACTAAATCAAGCTTTTTTTTGTGGATATACCCTAACATCCAGAGAAACATCGCAGGCCAGATAATCACTTCCGCAAATTTTTGAAGATAGATCAAACGCTCAAGATTCTTAATATTTCCTGTTTTCTGTGAGTTATTCCAAATTTCTATCGCAGGCTTTCCAGCAAATCTCCAAACGCCTTCCTTTAACAGATCTTTCCTAATGATCTTAGCGTTAGGATTTTTCCTTAATACTTCTTGGATTTTAGCGTTTGCGGCCTGTATGAGCCCCCCTCCTCCTGAAGATGTCAACACGAGGACAGAAGACAGATTATTTCCTACAGTTGATTGCATGCGATACCTTTTAAAGGGTGCCTTTTTCCTCTTTCTAATGTTCTCTTTAACTTCTGTCAACGGTTTATATTTGAATCGATCCATAATATCTGTTATTTCGAAGAAATGGTATTGCTTAAACGATTATTGCAACTATTTATACTTATTTTCGCCCTTTCAATTGTAGGATTAATTGGCTTTATTATCTGGAACCAATATCCCTTTCTTCCATCGAAAACCTTTCTTGGAGTGGAGCTTCTACCTGATATCCAAATCAAAGAGCCTCCCCAATTTTTAAAAGTTGCAACCTATAATATTCAATACGGGATTGGTTTTAGCGGCAACAGGAAAGATCATCTACAAAGGAAAGATTTTTATCAAAGATTAGAAAGGTTAGCAACTATTCTTCGTGAAATCGATGCGGATATTGTCTTCTTACAAGAAGTAGACTTTTATGCGAGAAGATCGCAATTTTTCGATCAGGGGTATTTTTTGGCTGAAAAAGCTGGCTACCCCTATCTTGCGGAAGCCCCTCATATGAAAGGTAAATTTCTTCCCTTTTGGAATGGGATCTGGGGCCCTGTTACTCATGGTCTTTGCATCCTTTCCAAGTTTCCTCTTTTGGAAAACGAAGCAAGAGTATTTACCCATCCCAAAGAAGCCCCTTTTTATGTAAGGTGGCTATATAGCCCTCATGGAGCGCAAAGAACCCTAGTACAAATAGGGAAGGAAAGAATAAACCTCTTTAATGTGCATCTTGAGCCCTGGGCCCAAAAAACAAGAGAAAAAAGCGTGAAAAATCTCATCCGATGGATAAAAGAAATCAAAGGCCCCATTATTTTGGCCGGAGATTTTAATGCCATACCCCCTGAAGCCCCAATCAAGACCTATCATAATTTAGAAGATGCGCCCTGGTTCATCGATAAGGCCCAATGGAAGTTAGAAAAAGACACTACCATTACATCCATCCGGAAGCTCTCTTTTTCTGAAGCCATAGCTCCTACCGAATATCTACAAAACGAGACCGCAGCCTTTACCTTTCCTTCCAATAAGCCTGTGCAAAAGCTGGACTATATTTTTGCAGGCAATGGAGTATCTATTATTAAAGGATGGGTTTTCAAAGAAGCGGACGAGGCCTCAGATCATCTGCCATTAGTTGCGGAAGTAGAGTATAAATAAAGTCAGAAGTCAAAAGTCTAAAGGCAAAAGTATCGCGGCGGTAATTCCATTACCGCGATTTTTATAGTTGAAGCAAAGCATTTGCTTCCACCAAACTTCTGCCTTTTGACTTTTGCCTTTTGCCTTTATTAAGCTCCAATAATCCCGCCCATAATGGCATATCCACAAAAGTAGAATCCCATATTGGCAAGATACTGAGAAAAAGGCTCATTTTTCCAAAGAAGATAGGGAAGATGGGTGGTCACAATAAACCCAAGCCATATGCCAATTCCGATATAGATCCCGTCCATTGTAGAAGCAGATCCCATGTAAGCTTCTACGATAGAAAGAAAGATGGCCATGACATAGGCGGAGATAAAGGCAATGAGGAACCTAGTCCATTTATGTTTTATATTTTTGGTCTTCCAAAGTTTTCCAAACATGAGGGGAGAATACCAAAAAGCTCCCAAAAGCATATAAATAATGGCTGCAACTAGTGCAGTTAAAAAATCAATGTCTATGGTTTCCATTCTTTAACCCTGACTCAGAGGAAGACTTAGCAAAGGCGGTATATTTTTAGGTTCTTGGGATTTTAGGTTATACAGTTGAAGAAGCAAAAGAAAGGTTTTTTTTGATCTTGCATCGCAATCATCAATGTAAAACCAGAAGTCTTTGTATTTCGTTGCCACATAAGCATTTTCAGGATACGAACGCGAGTTTTGAATCGTGATCAGCTCGCACATCACCTCTTTCCAGTCAAAGATCTCTCCTCCTATTCCTTTGGTAGAACAGACCCTTCCGGAAGATACATCGCAGTTTGGCACTTGGATGCCAAGGGAAAGGTAGTACATACAGGATAAAATAGAACGGGGCATAATCCCAATTTTACCCTTAGGGGTAAAACCTAGGTCCAAATGGATCACATAGTGTTCATTCATAATTGTGCAATCCGGAAAATAGCTGGCCAGCTTTTCAGCTTCAGGCGTACCTACAGGAATTGCAATTTGAAGCACCTGTTTTTGCTCTTCATATACGTCTTCTTCACCTTCTTTTTTCTTACAGGCGTGGTGTTTTACCCCGATTTTTAATTCAGAGCGTTTTTGGAAATAGCGGAAAAGCTTAGATACTTCAAAAAAGCTCTGGTAACGGGGAATGAATTCCGGAATTGGGCCGGCTGCCTCAGGAGCATTCAGATAATCATTAAACCCCTGGATAACAAGACGGAAGACTAATTCAATATCCCAGCCGGAAAGAACCAATTGCTGGACCATGCGTAGGTCTACAGGAGTTAAAAGCTGTTTTGCAAAAGCCTGCCCTTCAAGAGGGGTATACTGGATTGTTGGTTGGTCGGTCCATGTAAAATCCCCTCCGATCACAAAAGGGTTCTCCTTAGAAAAACCCGGGATTGGAAGGCTCGAGTTCACTGTTCCTTTATAAGAAAACTGGGTAGTAATCGTCCCAACATCTAGAAAAAATGGAGCGTCGTAATAGCGGAGCCGAATAAGATTTAAGAGCATCTGCTCCGAATTGGTCATTTGCAAGACTTGATTATAAGAGGTCCTGCCGCTTGACCCTGTCATTGCTGTCTTACTAGAAACATGACAGCTTGTCAAAAAGACAAGGAGAGACATTACTATTAAGATACGCATACTTCGGATAGTTAACAAAAAAAGATTTTAAATCAAGATTGCTAAGATATATAAATAGAAGAATGGAATTGGTAATACTGATTATCCTCCTTGGCCTTCTCTTTGACTACACGAATGGATTTCACGATTCGGCAAATGTGGTCTCAACCGTTATCGCAACTGGGGCCATGCGCCCTTTTGCAGCAATTGGACTTGCTTCTCTTTTGAACGCTATCGGCGCTACACAAACAAGTAAAGTGGCTGAGACCATTACATCAGGATTGGTTGTCACCTCTGCAAGCACTCAAGTCCTTATTCTAGCAGCTCTCATAGGAGCTATCATTTGGAATATCTTTACCGCTAGATTAGGTCTTCCTAGCAGCTCATCTTACGCCCTTGTTGGTGGACTCTTAGGAGTGGCAGTAATGTTTAAAGGGATTGATTCTGTCATTTGGCAGGGAGTTCTTTATAAGGTGGTCATTCCCATGGTACTTTCTCCATTCATTGGTTTTGGGATTGCTTATCTTCTTATGAAGCTCCTTTATAAATTCACCCATCATACGAAAAGAAACTCCGCCTTTTTCAAGCATATCCAGATATTTTCCGCAGGGCTAGTAGCCTTAGCCCATGGATTTAACGACGCTCAAAAAAGCATGGCCATGATCACCTTAGGTCTTTTTTCAGCAGGGATTATCTCCGCACCTCATATCCCGTTATGGGTCATTTTATCTTGCGCGCTAGTGATGGGGCTTGGAACTGCTTTTGGAGGCTACCGAATCATCCAGACCGTGGGATTTCATTTGACCAAGATCGAGCCCATGCAAGGGTTTGCCGCTGAAACTAGCGCATCGATCGTGATTTTAAGCGCCGGTTTTCTTGGTATGCCTATTAGCTCCACCCAAATGATCGTAGGAAGCGTAACAGGCGTAGGCACAGCCAAAAAATGGAAGGCCGTGGAATGGCTAGTCGCAAATAAACTGATCCTGACTTGGATTGTGACCATGCCTGCTGCAGGTTTTCTTGCAGCTCTTGCTTACTACATCATGCAATTTTTCTTAGGCCAATAAAAAATTATCAAGGTTGCTTTAAATCAAATTTCTCATCATACTTTTAAGTGATTAAACGAAGCATAGCCCCGGTCCCTCTCCTCTTTATGTCAGTGAGCGCTATTTTAGGCTCAGGCTGGCTCTTTTCTCTTTATTATACCTCCACCTTTGCCGGACCCTCTTCTCTAATTTCTTGGGTAATCGGGGGCATTTGCGCGATCATTATCGCCTATGTTTATGCGGAACTATGCACCATGCTACCGATCACAGGATCAAGCGCCAGAATTCCCCACTTCACACATGGAAGCGTCGTAAGCTTTGTCTTTGCGTGGATGACCTGGCTCTCCTATGCTTCTCTTGTTCCTACGGAAGTGCAAGCAGTGCTTCAATACTTAAGCTACTATTTTCCATTCCTTGTGAAAGCCAATTTTGGACTAACCCCTCAAGGTTATGTCGCTGCGACCTTTTTGATGCTCTTTATTAGCGTCCTCAACATCTATTCCCTGCGCTGGCTCATCAGATTAAACAACTTTCTTACATTATTAAAGATCATTATCCCTACCCTTATTGCTATCTTGATCCTCTTCTATTTCTTTTCACCTCAAAGGACGCTCCATCCCGCTGGATCTCTTTTTTCCCCTTTTGGATTAAAAGGGATTTTCTCCGCGCTTACAACTGGAGGAATCGTTTTTGCTTTTAACGGCTTTAAGCAGGCATGTGAAATTGCAGGCGAAGCTAAAAATCCAAAAAGAGCGATCCCACTA
>DATIJO010000156.1:0-3355 GCA_035478555.1 Chlamydiales bacterium | reverse complement strand
CATTAACTCCTAGTTTAATGTAAGGAAAGTAGTTTCTCTCTTGGGTTTCAAGATGAATAACTTCTTTCGTTAAATCAGCTGTTAGAGGAGCAGTTAATAAAAAAGCTAAAGACAGTAGAAGAGATTTAAATTTCATAAAGTTCTCCTTAAAAGGGGACACTTTTAGATTCGATGTCGATTGTTTTTTTGGTGATAGGATGAGAAAAGGCAATGCGCTTTGCAAATAGGCAAAGGCGTCTGTAAGGATTCATGGTAGATCCATACCTAACATCTCCCACAACAGGATGGCCAGCATCTTTACAATGGACGCGGATCTGGTGCTTTTTCCCCGTTTCTAGGATGAGTCTAAGGTGGGTGCATTTGGGACTATTTTTGACTACTTCATAGTGAGTAATAGCTAAACTACTATCTTTTTCTTCTTCAAGAACAGAGATGACTTCATGGTTAGAGATCTCTTTGAGATAGCTCTTCCAAGTTCCTTTATTGGAAGACATCTGTCCTTCTACCAGTGCCTGGTATTCTCTTATGAGATCATGTTTCATAAATAGCTCATCCAGGTGGTAACTTGCGGCTCTAGACTTAGCAAAAACTAAAACTCCTGAGGTTTCACGGTCGATGCGGTGGACAATGTAGAGGGGTTTTTTATAATAGTTTCTAAGAAGGCTAAACGCGCTTTGTACGTTGCCATAATCAAGAGGTACGCTAAGAAGACCTACAGGTTTATCAATAATAACAAGATGGTCATCTTCGAAAAGAATAGGAAATGCTTCGAATTTATTGACTCTGCCAATTTCGATCTCTTGGCCTGCCTTCACCTGGAACTTTCCAATGGTTATAACAGTACCATCGACCTTTACCCGTTTCCATTGAAGCCAGTTCTTCAGCGTTCGGCCGGAGCTATCAGGGTATAGACCTTCTAGGACCTCTAATAAAAGCTGATCTTTTTCTACTTTTTTCTTCATGGGAAGGTATTATAGCGAAAAAAGATCAGCTTTTCTATTGTTATTTTCTCTTTAAGAATGAAGGACTTAGAAACCTTTGCTTAAAGCTTTTAGTTTTTCATACACAGGAAGTTGCGCTTGATAGAGCTGTTCCAAGGCAGGTATGCACTCTTCCGGAAGGGAGCTAAAACGCGCCTTTTCCGAACCCCTTTTTGGCACAAAAAAGCCTTCGCTTTTCGCTGCATCGGTTGCCCATCTTGCCACTTGGACCCATTCCTCGGGCATTTTTTGTTCCCAGCTCAATGCTTCTTCTTTGAAATCTATCCCTGCATATTGGCAATAGGTAGTCATTATCTCTTTTGGATGAGCGCAAAGCTCTTCTGCTTCTATAATGAGTGGCCAAACACCTCGGAGTTCATGGTATTTCTCTGCAATCTGTAGAAGTTGGTCATAGCGAAAGATCAGGTATGAGTATTGGACTGCAAATTCGTTATTTATATGTTCATATTCTTTCAATTTTAAATAGAACGACTCAATGGACTGGGCAGGATTTCGGATGAGTATTGTGATAGAAACATCTGGATCGGAAAGGAATGCCTTGTCATTGATAAGCTCATCGCACATGAGCCAGACCATATCTTTTGCAAAGACCGGTTTTTCTTTTGCGTAGCTATAGAAAAGGGATTTGATCCCATCGTAATTTTTTGCTTCTAAGAGTTCTGGTAGGGGAGGAGATGGGTTCATCCCTCGGTAATAAAGATAGCAGCCGCCCCAAGGTTCATGGAATACTTTGTGATCGCCTCTTGCCATGATGGACCTTTCAAATGCAGTGCTTACAGTTCTAGGAACCGTAAGCATGATCTCAATTTTGTGATGGTCTGCATGTAACATTGTCGTTAGAAAAGCTAAGAATAGAAATGCTTTCATAGTTGCCTCCAAAAAAAGGAGTACAATCTAAAAAAGACGACTGTTTTTAAGCAATCTTTTTACAAGATTGCAGAAAATTCTAGGAATGGTTAAAAAAAACGTGAAATCATTTTTTTCCATTAAAAGGAGTTATATGGAGCAAACTACAAAGCAGTCACAGGTAGGATTTTTCTTTTATCGTTTGGGAACCGTTTTAAAATCATTGAAGGCTTTATATACTCTTCCTCAGGACAAAGTCGATGCCTTCATAAAATCCTACGAGATTTATGATCACGACTGGGACAATGAAGAGCAGCTCATTCAGGCAATGGGCAAAGACTACTACAAAGAGGTAAAAAGAAAGCTCATCGACTGCTACAGCGTTTGGAACCACCTTTGCGCAATCGGACAAGTGGAAAAGATGTACATTCCGCCTGCTATGGACTTAGGTGTAAGCATCATTAAAAACCAGGTCCTTTTCGAAGAAAAAATGGCAAAAGACCTTGGCCTTAAGAAGGGAATGAAAGCACTGGATATCGGCTGCGGTAGGGGAAGAGTTGCCAATCACATGGCTACCTTTAGCGGGGCACATGTGACCGGCATGAACATCGATCCAAACCAGTTGGAGTCTGCAAGAAGATTTGCCGCAGGAACAGGAATGAATGATCGTCTTAACTTTGTTGAGGCGGACCTGAATGAACCACTACCTTTCGCAGATTCTTCTCTTGATAGTGTCTATCACATCCAAGTGTTCAGCTTATCAAAAAATCCTCTCAAGCTCTTTAAAGAGATCCACCGCGTTTTGAAACCAGGTGGAAGGTTTGCCGGCCTAGATTGGTTTATTCTCGATAAATATGATCCCAATAATCCTGAGCATGCAGCTCTCATGAAGCGCGTTAAGCCCCTCATCGGCGCTATCGGAACTCGTAGGATCCCAGATTTTATCAATGTAATGAAAAAAGCAGGGTTTGAAATTTTGATCAATGAAAACGCAAGCCAAGATGGTCTGCAAGCTCCTCTCATTCAAAATGCTGACAAATTTTATACCACTGCGACTCGTCTAATCCACGCGCTTGTAAAATACAGACTTCTCCCCAAACATTTCAAAGCCCTCTTCGACCGTCTTACGAAGGATGGCCAGGCATTTGTGGAAGCAGACAATAAGAGATTAGTTACAACCAGCCATTATATTGTGGCTCAAAAAAAGGGTTAACAAATGCTAAGCATCATATTAATTATTATTTTAGTTCTTCTATTAATTGGAGCCTTTCCTTCATGGCCTTATAGTAGCGGCTGGGGATATTCTCCTTTTAGTGTTATATTAATTATTTTGATCATCCTCATCATCTTGATGCTGTTCGGTGTTATCTAACGGATAGAACCTCCCTTCCTGAGAGGTTCTTTTTTATCTAACTATTAAAAAATTTAATATATAACAATTATTTATCTTGAAAAGTAAATGTTTTTATTCTATAATACTTAAGATTTTATAATAAAAAACTTAAAAA
>DATIJO010000155.1:0-3724 GCA_035478555.1 Chlamydiales bacterium | reverse complement strand
TTTTTCATTCTCTCTTGAAAGAAGTGTAACATATAGGCATTTAGAAAATGCTGCTTCTAAATCTACCACCCAGATCTCCTCCCCCCTAATAAGCCTGCCCTCTTCTCTTTTTGCCTCTACAAATAGAAAGGAGTGATAAAGAGAGAGCGCACGAGGAGGCAAAACAGGCGTTGTAAAGGGAAGGGTCTGCTGATAGGTCTTCTTTTCCCATTCCCGCATCGTGTCTTCTCTGAAAGAAAAAGGCGCGGAACTAAACGAGGGCGTCTCAACAGCAAGAGATTCTTTAGGAGGAGACAAAGCTTCCCACATGGCATCTTGAAGCACTTTTTTAAGTTCGGATGTCTCCTTGATCTTGATCTCTCTTTTTTGAGGATGGACGTTGATATCTAAGTGTTCTTTAGGCATCTCAATGTGGAGTACAAAATGTGGGAAAGATCCCTCTTTGATTTGGCTCGAATAGCCATCCTTTACCCAACTACTGATCATTGGGCTTTGCACCCATCTTTTGTTGATAAAAAGATATTGTCCTAAGCGGTTTGGCCGTACAAAATCGGGAAACCCGATAAAGCCTGAGATCTTATAACTTGGATGGTTTGATTCTATCCAAAGAGCTTTAGAAAGAAAATTTTCACCTAGCACGTTCTGCACCCTAAAAGAGAGAAGCCTTTGGAAATCATCCGATTCCATTTTTAGCGTTTGAAGAAGAGTATTGTCTTGCGAGCGAAGAGTAAATTCAATATTTGGATGAGAAAGTGATAGGGCGATCATCAAACGGATGATCTCAGCCGTACTAGGAGCAGATCCCTTTTGAAAGGCCTTTCTTGCAGGAGTATTATAAAAAAGAGACCTCACTTCAATCATGGTCCCTCTTTCTCTTGCGGATTTTTCTACAGAAAGAATACTGCCGCCTTCGATATCAATCTGCACCATGTCGATCCCATCCGAGCTATGCAATTTCATTTTAGAGACAGAGCCGATCGACGCCAGCGCCTCCCCTCTAAAACCCATGGTTGACAAAGCAAATAGATCTTCTGCGAATGAAATTTTGGAAGTAGTGTGCCTTTGAATGGATAGCATGGCATCATCTTGGTTCATCCCAATGCCGTTATCTTCAACGCAAATAAGGTTAAAGCCGCCATTCTTGATCTCTACCTGAATGGAGGTGCTTCCTGCATCCAAAGAGTTTTCGACAAGTTCCTTCACGACAGCAGCAGGACTTTCTACCACTTCGCCTGCGGCTATTTTTGCAATCACTTCGTCTGATAAAAGATGAATTCGGCCCATAAATTAAAATCATTATCCATTTTTTGCAATTCTGTTAAAATACTTCCATGGCCAAGTTGAAATTTATTTTTTTTCTTCTTTTTTTGTCATCGTCCTCTCTCTTTGCTCTATATACGGGCAACCCTGCGGAGCCGATTTTGCTGAAAAAAGGGATTGTCTCTCCTCTAAATACTTTGGTAACGGTGACGACTGGCTATCTCTATACGCAAGTATTTGATATGGACCTTATTCCTAAAGAAATCCCGGATGAAGTGTCTATTGAAAAGATGGGAGATACAGAACTGTTCTCCAACATGGCCTCTCTCGGTCTTATCATCTTGAAAAGACTTGAAGTGTACGGCTATCTGGGAACATCAAAAGAAAACATAGATTGGACATCAAAAATTCCTTTTACCTCGGATAAATTAGATGTAAAAAGCCATTTTGCATTTAGCGTAGGGGCAAAAGCCATCATGCTGCAGTTTGGCGGCACTGTATTTTCATTGGACTTTCAATATTTTACCCTTCCTTCGACTGAAAAACTTATTCCAAGGATCGTAAATATCTACATGCCGATTCCCATAGGTAAACAATACTTAAAAATGAACGAATGGCAAATAGCTGGCGGCGTTGCCTCGAAGATCGGCCCTTTTACTCCCTACATTGGTGGAAAATATTCCCATGTCCGTTTAAAAGTAAAATCAACAGAAGGTATACCCGATCTTGTGTTCAGAAGAAGGCATAACTATGGAATGTTTGTGGGAGCATCTCTTAATTTTAGTTTCTTAATGTCTGCAACTTTTGAAGCTAGATTGTTTGATGAAACAGCTATCTCTGCTGCTGTCAATATGGTCTTCTGATGAAAGAACTCCATCCCGAAGCAAGACACATTGTAGAGGCCATCGCCAAAGCCGGATTTGTAGCTTACTACGCTGGTGGATGGGTCAGAGATTATCTTTTGAACCGCCCTTCCGATGACATAGATATCGCTACGAACGCGCCGCCAGAAGTGATCCAAAATCTTTTTCCAAGAACCGTCCCTATCGGGATCGCTTTTGGGATCATCCTTGTCCTTCAGGGTGATAAAGAGTTTGAAGTAGCAACTTTCCGAAACGACCTGGAATATAAAGATGGAAGGCGGCCTACCAAGATTGAATTCACAACCGCTGTCGAAGACGCCAAACGAAGAGATTTTACGATCAATGGGATGTTCTATGATCCATTGAAGGATGAGATCTTAGATTTTGTAGGCGGCAAAGCAGATCTCGATAAGAAGATCATTCGCGCAATCGGCAATCCTCATGAACGGATCAAAGAAGACAGACTCAGGATGATCCGCGCCGTAAGGCTTTCCTGCAGGCTTAAGTTTGCCATCGACCCGGATACAGTAAAAGCAATCATCGCCCACGCAAAAGAGCTTTTTCCCGCGGTTGCAATCGAAAGGATCTGGCAAGAGTTTACCAAAATGGCAGCCTACCCTGGATTTAGAGATGCTCTTCTTATGCTTCATGAATTTCATCTATTAGAGGTGATTTTGCCAACCCTAAAAGGCGTGACTAAAGAAAAGCTATCCAAACTCTCTCATGCATGGGATGATTTCCCGCCTGATATTCCCGTAATTGGATATATTTTAGAACTCTTTCCTGACATGCCAATACCGGAAAGAGAAAAGCTCTGTAAATATTTCAAGCTATCTCAACAAGAGATTCTCTTTTCTGAATTTCTTTTCCACACTGAAAAGCTCCATGCAAAGAAAGCTGACAGATGGGAGTGGGCCCATTTTTATGCCAACCACTTTTCAACAAGAGCTGTTCAGATACTTGCAGCAAGACTTCCCATTCATGACCGCCATCTTTTTCTAGAAAAGGATGAAAAAAGAAAAAAGGAACTTCTTCCTTGGATAGAGCGTATTCAGGAGAGAAGACCTGTCGTTACTTCCAAACACCTGCAAACCATTGGGATTGCTCCTGGCCCCCAAATGGGCAAGCTCCTTCAAGAGGCTGAAAGGATCGCAATTAACGACAATCTGAATGATCCTGATCCAATATTAAAGAAACTAAAATTATAAAAATAATTTAAATGGCGAGATCAACCTCGAGGAGATGGTACTTTTAAGAGAATTTATTGAACATAAGACACTCGTATGTTGCTATGACGTGCTTAGAAGCCTTAAAAAAGATTTTCCAAAGCCGGAAGAATTTAAAGACCATTGGATAACGGTAAATAATCCTAGCAATGGATTTATTGCTCACGCTGACACTTATCGTGATAATAGAAACCCTCTGCCCTATCTTGAAAAGAACCCGGTTTATCTCAAGCGGCGTTTAACTGAAATAAATCAAAGTTCATCTAGAGGTTCATAATGGTTGCAGCAATTACTTCTCATTTAGCATCATTCAGACAAGCTCTTCCTTCTATGCAAAGAGGAGTGCAGATTGCTAAAAGCTGTATGAAAGCAATT
>DATIJO010000154.1:0-7663 GCA_035478555.1 Chlamydiales bacterium | reverse complement strand
GGAAAGACAGCTTTTACATGCTCGAAAAATCACCTTTAACCACCCCATCACAAATGAGCCTTTAAGCATCCTTGCGCCCCTCCCTGATGACTTAAAAAACTTCCTAGCTTTAATATTTCCTAATATATAGAATCAATCGGTGACCGCGTAAGGGAAACTATTTTTACCCATTAACCTAAGAGGATCGAACCATGAAGGAATTTGTTGAATACATAGTGAAAAATCTTGTCGATCATCCTGATAAAGTGCGCATCAATGAAATTGGTGGAACACATACCCTCATCATTGAACTTGCGGTGGAAAAATCCGACATTGGCAAAATCATTGGAAAAAAAGGTAAAACTATTAACGCGATTCGGACGCTTCTCATGTCTGTCGCAAGCCGAAACGGCATCCGTGTCAATCTCGAAATCATCGAAGAACAGCAATAATCAGATCAAGAGCCTAGCAACCTAGGCTCTTCTTACTTCTAATTGAAGTAGAGCAAAAGTTAAAAAAGCATCCCTTAAATAACCTTTCTTGCCCCCCTTGGTCATGACTCCTTTTCGCAAGCCCTCATACAGCTCTTCTTTAGTAAATCCATAGACCCCAACAATGGCTTCGCTGTCTTCCACTTCTGCTTTACCTTGCGATTTGCAATCTACCAAAAATATTGGCACTACAGTGGATAAGCTTCCTGTATCGGGAGCCATATCACCTAAAAAGACACATTTTTCAGCAGTAAACCCTGTCTCTTCATGAAGCTCTCTAAGGGCTGCATCTTCTGCCTTTTCACCCTTCTTTCTTAATCCCCTAGCAAGTTCCCATTCCCATGACCTTGTTGCGTGGCGAAAGTTCAAAACAAGATAATATCTCCCATTTTTATCTCTCGGAAGGACCGCGCAGCCCGCAGGACCATCTAAGCTATTTTTCATGACAAGACGGTTGTAGGTACCGTAAGATCCGTTGGGGAAAATCACAGCGTCCCGGATAAAAAGCCAATAGGTATCTTCAGCAACTACTCCAACATAGGAAAAAGAGACAGCTGCGTCTTCCTGAAATCCTTTCTTCAAAAGTCTCTCTTTTTGAATTTTTTCAATCTCCTGTATTTTTGAAGGATCTAAAACCAGTTCAATCTCTCCTTCTTTACTTGAAGCTGCAATTCCAAGTGTTGAATCTTTCAGCAGTTGAAGATACTCTTCACGTTCGCCTGCTAAAGCACAAGAAATAGAAAGGAGCAGAGCGAAAATTTTCATAAAAACCTTTTTTAAAAAATCAGAATATTAAGATATCCTTCTCCAAGGATAAAAAAACAACTATTTCATGACCCGCTCCTTGAAACTCATACTCTTTTCTGTAGGATTTTTGTTTGCAGCTATTAGCTTAGCTTTAGAAATCTCTCCTCTCTCTTTAACCTCCTTTCGTTTAAGAAAACATCTGACCTCACAAGAGAACCAGCAGGATAAATCCTTTGTATTTGTTATCCCAAGCTACAACTGCTCCGACGTATGCGAGAGGGCCCTTCAATCGATTTTTTCTCAAGATTATCCAAATTTTGAGGTCATTTACTTAGATAATGGCTCTACTGACTTTACCAATGAAGTTGCTTTAGAATTCAAAGAGCAAATAAAGCAAGATCCAAGGCTAAAGATCATCCGTCATGAAAATAGAAAAGGCGCGGTCGAAAGGCTCTACGAGCAAGTCCACAGGTTGGAAGACAATAAAATTGTTATCTACATGAAAGGAAACGCCTGGCTTAAAAATGATAAGGTCTTAAGCGAGCTCAATGATCTATATAAAAAGCATGACATTTGGCTTACCTATTCTGGAGCTGACAATATCCGAAATAAAAAGAAACAGGTTTGTAGGACCCTTCTCACAAGAGGATTTTTTTCTCCTCTTCTGCGCCATCAGATCACAGGAAGGCCTAGATTTAAGACCTTCTATGCCTCTCTTTTTAAAGCTGTCAAAATGGAAGATTTTTTCTTCCGGGGTGAATTTGTAGATGATAGGCATGATGCAGCCTATTTTTACCCTCTCTTAGAAATGGCAGGCTCACATGCAATTGGAATGCACGCCTCTTTTTGTGAATTTATCCAAAAAGATGACCTAGATACTGATCGGCCATCAAGAAAAGCCTCCTTGACCTGCGAAAGAAGGATCCGTCTAGCTAAAAGTTACGAGCCGCTATCAATACTTCCTACCCCCCTCTCTCCTGAAAAAGCAGACCTTATCATCTTCTCTTACAATCGTCCTATGCAGCTTTGGGCCCTTTTAGAATCGATAGAAAAATATATGAAAGGCCTAGAGTCTATTTATGTCCTCTACCGCTCCTCCTCGGAGCCTTTCACAAAGGCATTCGAAGAGGTTAAGACTGCATTTCCTACTGTTCAATTCCTACAGCAGTCGGATAATCCATTTCATGATTTTCAGCCGATCACCCTTGATATTCTCTTCAATAAGAGTAAGTCGGATTATATCTTATTTGCTGTAGATGACATGATCATGAAAGATACAGTAAACCTTCCCGATTGCCTAAAAATTCTAGAGGAGACAAAAGCCTATTTCTTCTCTTTACGTCTAGGAAAGCATATCGAATATTGCTACATGGGTGATTTCCCTGAGGAAGTGCCCCATCATCTCAATCTCTTAGGCAGTTTTATGGCCTGGCAAATTGATGCAGCCCAAGGGGATTGGATGAGCGCCGAAAGCGTAGATATGAACATTTTCCGTAAATCGGATTTAAAAGAGCCTCTAACAACTATCCAATTTCGCAATCCCAATGATCTAGAATGGCTTTGGTCTCAGTATTCCAAAAATAAACGGACCAATCGAAAAAGAATTGGCATCGCCTATCAAGCTTCCAAAGTCGTCAACATTCCCATGAACCTTGTGAATCCTTCCCAAAATAACAATATGAACCTCTTCACCGCTGAAGAGCTTCTTAAAAAATTCCAAGAAGGCTGGAAGATCTCTATTGATCCTCTCCATCAAGTTGAGAATCCTTCAGTCCACTTTGACTATATCCCTACTTTCTCTCCGAGAAAGAGGGATTAAATTAAGGCAGAAGTCAGAACTCAGAAGTAAGAAGTGCCGAGGCAGTAACTTCGTTACTGCGATCTACAGAAGAAGCAAAGCAATTTGGATCGTGACACTCTTCCGGTTCGCTATTCGCTCACCTGTTCCGCACTACGAAAGTCCACAGGACTTTCTTCGTGATTCCACAGCCACCACACTTCTGCGTTCTGCCTTCTTACTTCTGACTTTAAAGACGGAAGTCCTCACCCAAATAATGACGTCTGGCCTCAGGGCTTTTCATCAGCTCTTGCGTTGTGCCGGAAAGAAGATTTTTCCCTTCAAAAACAAGATAGCTTCTATCGACGATGGAGAAGATCTCTCTAGCATTATGATCGGTGATTAGGACACTGATCCCTCTTGCTTTGAGGTGGCGGATCAGGTGCTTGACCTCTTGAACAGCCAGCGGATCGATATTGGCAAAGGGCTCGTCCAAGAGAAGAAGCTGAGGCTCAATGATGAGAGCACGGGTAATTTCAAGTCTTCGTCTTTCCCCGCCTGAAAGAGCTGCTGCCTTTTTTTTGCGGTGATTAGTAAGCCCTAGTTCATTTAAGAGAATCTCTAATTTGGCCTTCCGCTCTGCTTTGCTCAAACGAAGAGTTTCTAAAATAATGAGGATATTCTCCTCTACGCTAAGCGACCTAAAGATGGAAGGTTCTTGGGCAAGATAGCCAATGCCAAGTTTCGCCCTTTCATGGATGGGAAGATTAGTAATGTTTTGATCTTTATAATAAACTTGGCCATCTTCAGGGTAAATAAGACCTATCGTCATGTAAAAAGCAGTGGTCTTGCCGGCGCCATTGGGGCCCAAGAGTCCTACTACTTCCCCTTTTTGAATAGAAAAAGAGAGTCCATTGACTACAGGCTTACCCTGGTAGGTCTTTTTAAGATGTTTTACTTCTAGAAGGGTCATGAATCTATCTCAGCAAAATTATCAATGAGATTTTGATTTATTTTCGAGCAAATTTCAAAAATTTTCGAGAAGTCAATATTCGGAGATAAATATGGCTTCGAGAAAATCTTTGAAAGATGCCGAAAAGAAACAAAATATCATAGAGAATTTTACTGGGATAGATTCAAAGATTAAATTGTAAGTAGCTTTCAAAAAATTCCATGAGCTTCTTTTCTTCATCGGATTGGAAAGTACAACGAACATCGCCGATACCTCTAGCCTGATCATTGATAATATGAATCTCCGGAGCTGATAATTGCAACGAATTCTCTTCTTGAAGAAGGAGTACTTTTTTAGGAGAGAAGCTCTTTAAAATCAGTTTTTTCTCAGAGGGAAAATACCTAATCTCATCAGCAATACCTACGCTTTTTTTTGGCAGGTTCGCTTTAGAAATAAAATGAACGTTTCCTTCAAAAAGTATAGTTTTTGGTTCTTCGTCTTTTAAGCTGTAGATTAAAGAAGCATGATCCGAAGAGAGAAAAAATGAACTACTGTTCAATGAGACTTTCTCTTCAAACACCCATAGATCATCGCTTTTTTTCCAAGTGAGCTGTTTAGCAGAAAAAAACATGGGATCTTGAAAAAGAAGTTTCCCTTTAGGATCGTCGAAAAATAGACTATTTTTTTGCAGATCAAATCGAACGTTTTTTGAATAGATCTCAGCCTGGCTGTGAGAGAGACGGCAGTTCATTTCAAGCAATCTGGGATAGAGATCAAGAAAGCCGATCCATTTCTTTTCAGTATCCAACGAATGCCTTTTAAAAACTGCTTTTCCACCTTCCGCTTTTAATTGATCAAAAGATATTTCAACCTCTCCCTGAAATATCATCGTTTGAATATCAAAGAGGGAAAGCGCTTTTTTTTGAGGAATAAGCTCTGCCTCTAATTCAAGGCAATTGATTACGAGATCTTTTTCTTCTAATTTATCTTCATAGCTGATCTTTTTTCCCAAGAAGAAGGCTTTTTTTGCGCTATAGTCAAAATGGGCCTTATCACACTTTAGATGCGCTCCTGTTGAAAAGAGAAAATCTACCTTTTCTTCAAGATAGATCTGCATTGGGGAGCCTTCTTCAAATTCCATCCCCTCAATCCAGGCCTTTTCTGAATGAACCTTTCCTAAGGGATGCTCCAAAGTAATATCCCCTTTCATAAGAAGATGTTTGCTGTCGTAGGATGCATGTTCGGAACCTAAAAGAAGGGCTGTTAATAGAATTGCTTTCATAGAGGAGATTTTTCAGGGTAGATTTTGGCTTTCAGCTTGTGGGCGGTAAAAGTGGGGCTCTTTTCATTCAATTGGAAGGAAACTTCATTTGCAAACCCATTTAAAAAGGCGTCCTCAACAGATAGAGAGGTAGGCAAAAGGAACCCTGGGCATTGATAAAAAGAGAGATGCACTTTTTGCGCATAAAAGAAGTGAGATGGAAAAAGATAGGTCCCTTCTTTTGCGGTAAAATATCTGATCTGCTGGGAATCATTTAGGATCTTATCCTGCATCCAGCATTGAAGTTGTTTCAAATTCTCTACGATTTGAGGTTTTTTATTGATAAAACGAAAAGATAGCTCAGAGTTTTCACTTGTGATTCTGAGATGATGTCTTTCATTTTCCTCGGGCAAATAGATATCTTTTTGTACGATCTGCCTCATCTGTTTTAACGGCTTCCAAAGCGATTTTTTCTCAATGGCCGCAGCTTTTTGCATCTCCAGCTCTTGATAGGCTTTATAATCCACATCTCTTACATGTATCAGCTGATATGCGATCACGCCGCTTAAAAAAACAAGAAGTAAAGAATAAAGGATCGTGGATCTAACGAGCATGAGCTTGTTGTAGTGCAAAATGAATGCGTTCTATTTCTTCTAGTAAATTGTTCAACATGTCGAAAGGAACGACAGTCGTGGCGTCGCTTTTTGCATTGGCAGGATCGGAATGGCATTCAATGAAAAGTGCATTGCATCCTGCAGCTACTGCTGCTTTTGCAAGAGTAGGAATATATTTTCTTTCCCCGCCGGATGCGCCTCCTAAGCTTCCGGGAAGCTGTACGGAATGAGAGGCATCAAAGCAGACAGGATACCCTAACTCCTGCATAATAGGGATCGCCCGCATATCGCTGACAAGATTATTATAGCCAAAAGTAGTCCCGCGGTCAGTCAGAAGAATCTTTTGATTGCCCAAGGATTCCATCTTTTCTATTACATTTTTCATATCCCAGGGGGCAACAAACTGACCCTTCTTGATATTTACAGGCTTCATTGTTGCTGCAGCAGCTAAAATAAGATCGGTTTGTCTGCAGAGAAATGCAGGGATCTGTAGGATGTCTACATATTCTGCTGCGGCTTTTGCCTCGTCCGGTGAATGGATATCGGTAATAACGGGAAGATCAAACTCTTTTTGCACTTTTTGCAAAATAGAAAGCCCCTTTTTTATGCCCGGACCTCTAAAAGAGCGAACGGAGGAGCGATTTGCCTTATCGTAGCTTGCTTTGAAAATCAGAGGAAAAGGAAAGCGAGAGGTCATTTTCTTTAGCTCCTCTGCCATATAAAGAGTGTGTTTTTCATCTTCAATGACACAGGGGCCTAAGATGAGCGCAAGAGGCTGATTTTTCCCAATTGTAAAATCATGGACTTGAAAAGACTTCATTTGAAAACCAATCCTTTTGAAGAAGACTTACCTCCCCTATTTCTTCTTCTGAGAACTGGGAGATGAAAGAAGAAAGAGAAGTATTTTCAATATTATCTGTTAATTCATTTAATGGCACTAACACAAAGAGCCGATTTCTCCAGTGAGGATGGGGTAGGATCAATGTATCTGTTTGCATTGTCAGAGAACCATAAAAAATCATATCAATGTCAATGGGACGCGGGTGACTTTTGGGTTTTGGAACCTTGCCTAGCTTTTTTTCAATTTCCTGCAATTGCCCAAGTAAGGTAAAAGGAGGAAGAGAGGAGTAAAGCTCGCAAGCGATGTTTAGGAAATCTTCCTGTGGAATGGAGCTGATAGGCTTCGTTTGATAGAGGGAAGATACCTTGGTCATCTTGGTTGAAGGAAGCTTTCCTATCTCCTGTAAAGCAGCTTCTAACTTAAATTTAGGAGAGGTTAAATTTGCGCCAAGACTTAAATAAATTTTTTCAAAAGAAGACATATTTTAGCCTCTATGTTAGAATCGAGGGCAATTAGATTCTAGAGTATACTTTCGGATTGATAGCTCAGCTGGATAGAGCACCCGCCTTCTAAGCGGGCGGTCGAAGGTTCGAGTCCTTCTCAATCCATTTTTTTATTCTTGGGAATTGGGATATTCTTAATGTTACTTGGCGATTATGTTTTTCAACCAAAAACCTTCTCGCATCTGGATACTCATTTCAAGCAGTTTGAAAAAAAAGAATTTAAAAGCCTGCCCGATAGAAAGCGCAGCGATCAGATCAACCGTGCGCTTTTAGAGCTCATCCAAAAAGAGCCTGAACCCTGTTTTCTCTTAAGCCATGTGCTGGACTTTGTTGTAAAGGTAGATCAGAAAAAATTTATCGACCATTACACCTTTACCAGTTTTGAGCTTTGGCTCAATCAATTCTCTGGCCTATCAATAGATGAGAATTTGCATATTCGCGGTAAAATAGCAGGAAAATATCTTCCCAGGGATGAATATCAAGTACTTTTTCCCATTG
>DATIJO010000153.1:0-2126 GCA_035478555.1 Chlamydiales bacterium | reverse complement strand
TTTCCCTACGACATGGAGTACATTTTGCCTAGAGGGATCAAGCTCTACACAGTAGTTGAAGATATCGTTACAAACACGCCAAAAGCTCCTTCCGATAATGGAAGTCCAAACTACAAGGATAAACCATGAAGAATACCATTTTGCTATTCGTTCTTCTTTTTTCTCATATCTATGCTAGCCCTGAAAAACCCTCAGATATCACTTATGAGTGGCTCATTGATGCAGAGGATGGCGACGGCGGCTCTAGCTATGTGGTCTATCTCAATGAGGTTTTTCAAAAAACGAAGGTGAGAGCTTGTCTTGAATTTGGGGTTGGCTATGGCACTAAAATGCTTTTGGACAATTGCAATAAGGTTCTTTCTGTGGAAGTGGTGACCCACGGTTATGGGCCAGGCAGGATCAAACAATTTATCTCCTTTTACCGTGATTATTCCAATTGGATCCCGATCAGTTACTTTAGCGGATATTATGGTGATATGTCCTGGGCTCCCTACAAGTATACTGGTTCAGATGCGGTATACAAGGCGTGCTCCTATCAATGCGCAACGGCTTGCGATTATTCATTGATCGATCCTTTTTATCAAAAGGAGCTCGGGGAGTTCATTGGTAATATTGTTAAGTACAACAAAGTTGACATGGCACTTGTTCATCCTATCCTCTTTTTGAGGGGAGATCTAGTGCAACTACTCTTCGATAAGGTCCCGATTATTATTTCCCACAATACAGAACTTCTTATTAAGGGAGAAAATCCCGATTTCTGGGGATTTACCAGGGTCAAAACGCCCGAAGAGTATGAGATGATCTCTACCCTTGGAAGAACAGGTACCACCATTTGGGTGAAGAAGAAGCCTGAATATCAAGAACTCATCCAAAAATTGAAAAATGTACCATGAAATATTCGTTGATCTTCCTTTTGTGTGTCATTTCTCTTTTTGGAGAGGTGTTAGACCTAGATCCTTTTATTGATGAGAAGATAGTTCTAAAAACAAAACGCATTCCCTTGGAGAAGTATCCTGGGGCTCATAATCCATCTCTCTATGAATGGGGAGATGGGTATATCATGATCTTTCGGTATGCACCTAATCCCTATTATGATCCTTGGGTCAATTACATTGGCGCGGTGCTACTAGATCAGAATTTTGATCAGGTATCAGAGCCGGAGCTTTTAGATGTCCGCTTTGAAAATACCCTGCAGTCTCAAGCAGAAGATGCGCGAATTTTTTCCTATGGAGGCAATCTTTACATAATCTACAACGATAATACTGAGATCCATCGTCCCTGGTACCGAGAGAGAAGGGATATGTATGTTGCCGAGATCTCTTTTGATGGAACCCATTTTTCTCTAACAAGACCTGTAAAACTTTATTATGGGGAAAAGTATTTTGCCCAATTTTGGCAAAAAAATTGGACACCCTTCGAATGGAATAACAAAATCCTCATTGCCTATTCGATCCATCCCCATGAAATAGTTTATGCCAATCTTCATAATGGAGAGTGTTATAACTGTTATACAACCAGCTCTAAGTTCCAATGGCCTTGGGGAACGTTGCGCGGAAGTTCTCCTGCTATAGTTTTAGACGGGGAATATTTCTCTTTTTTTCATTCAGGGCACTACTTGAAGTCCAGCGTTTCTTCCACTCACGACCGCTGGCACTACTTTATGGGCGCCTATACCTTCTCCAAAGACCCTCCGTTCGAGCTAAAAAAAATCTCTCCTAAGCCCCTTGCAGGGCCAGGATTTTATGAAGATAGCTATCAGGAGAAGAGAGTTATCCTGCCTGGTGGATTCGTAGTGAAAGGACCTCTTATCTACTTAAGTTACGGTAAAGATGACAGTGAAGTGTGGATTGCTACCTTAGACAAAAAGGCTCTCTTGGAATCCCTAAAACCAGTGGAAAACGATTGAAAGCACTCTTTCTTTTTCTTGTACAATCGCTTTTCCTCTACGGAAGTATCCGAACAGATACCCTAATTTCTCTCTTTCCGGAAGATCAGGTCCAATACAATGTTGCTCCTACTCCTGATACTCAAGTTGTCATCTGGGATTCTTTCACAACCACTCCCGAGTTTGTTGGCTTTTCTCTTGTAGATCAATGGATCATAGAAGGATGCCTAAATAGATCTGT
>DATIJO010000152.1:0-1534 GCA_035478555.1 Chlamydiales bacterium | reverse complement strand
TAAGTAGGAAGTATACGGAGCAGGTGCTGAATTATCACTATTATGAGTGATCAGAATATATTGACAGGGAATATTAGGATGAATGTGTGCAAAGAATAGATCAAGTTTATGAGTTTGCACAAAAATCGTGCTATAAGGAGTAATCGTTTCTGGCCTTAGACTATCATCCCAATCATCAAAAACATAGTCAGCATAACCCCTAAATGTATCTCCTCCTAGAAGAGGCGCCTGAGATTTATGATAAGGCGGATTCACAACTCCAAAAACAAAAATCGGAAAAAGCAAAACGAGAAGAATTTTCATAAGGGTGAAAATTTTACTACACAATTCTTTTAACTCGCAATCAAAGACTTGCATCTAACTCTCTTTATGAATATATTTCTTATCCGATGATCCCATCCGAACTTATCTTAGAATCAGGTGAGAGATTTTCAGGCCGGTCTCCGGCTTGGCAGAAAGGTCCTTTCTTCGGTGAAGCAGTCTTTACAACGGGGATGATGGGCTATGTAGAATCGCTTACCGATCCCTCTTACGCCGGGCAAATTCTTGCCTTTACCTATCCATTGATTGGAAATTACGGAGTTCCTGACAAGAAAGACTGGGAGTCTGGAAAGATTCAGGTGAAAGGCGTAGTGATGGGGAACCTTGCTACCCATTTCAGCCATCACAGCGCGAAAGAGTCTTTATTAGATTGGCTGAAAGACGAGAAGATTCCTTTGATTGAAGGAGTCGACACGAGGGCATTGACCAAGCGGCTCCGTGCTCATGGAGTTGCATTGGGTGCAATTGGGAAACCTGGAGAAAAAATCCAAAAGTTTGAAGATCCGAATGAGACAGATCTTGTTCGAGGTGTTACTCTTCCTGAGAAGAAGATCTATGGGAAGGGAAAAAAGACCATTTTAGCTGTTGACTGCGGGATGAAAGAGAATATCGTACGCTCTCTTTTAAAGTTTAATGTACGGATCGTTCGTGTCCCCTACCACTATGACTATAGTAATGAGGAGTATGACGGACTATTTATTTCCAATGGTCCAGGCGATCCCGCTCAATGCAAAAAGACAATTGAGATCTTACGGAAGAATCTAGAGAGAAACAAACCTGTCTTTGGCATTTGTTTGGGTGCGCAGTTACTTTCCCTTGCGATTGGCGGAACTACTTATAAGTTGAAGTTTGGCCATAGAGGGCAGAATCAACCCTGTCTTGATCTAGAGCAGAACAAGTGCATTTTGACATCGCAAAACCACGGCTATGCAATTGATGATCGTTTTTTACCAGCCGGTTGGCAGGTGCTTCTTCGCCATTTAAATGACAATTCGGTTGAAGGGATCATTCATAAAACTAAACCCTATTTTGCTGTGCAGTTTCACCCGGAGAGCAGTCCGGGGCCGGAAGATGCCTTTTATTTTTTTGAGAGATTTTACTCACTTCTATGAGACCATTACATAACCCCATTTGCTTGTTAAAATTGCCCTTTTTTGCTGATTTTAAATTCTGGTCCTCGCCTATACCCCGTCCCGCATATGTCTTCGGGCCA
>DATIJO010000151.1:0-3931 GCA_035478555.1 Chlamydiales bacterium | reverse complement strand
TTTTTGCAACCGCTGTTGCAAAAGCACTTCTCGCTACTTCAAAAAAACTAGAGAACCACCCAGACCTTCATGTCTACCATCCTGAAGGAAAGACCCATCTTCACTCCATTGCTTCCATGCGTGTACTCTCCGAAGAGGTATTTTCCTCTCCCTTTGAGTCCAAAAGAAAGGTCTTTATCATTCACGATGCCGATCGCATGCTTCCTGCCGCTGCAAACGCGCTATTAAAAACCTTAGAAGAGCCTCTTTTAGATACAACGATCATCCTCATTAGTTCAGAGCCTGAAAAACTTCTTCCGACCATCCTCTCTCGTTGTACTAAGTTTACCTTTGCACCTCTCTCAGAAGAGGCAATTGAGTCCCATCTGAAACAGCTTCCTCACGCAAAAGAGCTAGCAAGACTGTCTTCCGGCTCTTTAGGCAAAGCCCTCTACTTAGCAAATGATCCTACCTACTCTGAGAAAAGAGAGCTGCTCATCGATCTTCTTACAAAAAGATCGATCCACTCTCACGCAGACCTCTGGCAAAAGTGCGAAAAGCTCCAGTCCTTCTACGAAGAGAAGTCATTAGAAGAAGAGCCCTACGATCTGATCTTTTCCCAAATCCTTCTCTGGTACCGAGATCTATCACTGAAAGACATACCGGGCTTTGTTCCTCATTTCCCAGAATCATCTAGGTATTCACCAAAGCTTCCCTTTTCCAAAGTTCAAAAGATACTCGATGATGCTAAAACTGCATCACAAAGAGGCATCAAGCTCTCAGTCTGTCTGGAATACCTCTTTCTGAAGATAGGTTAGAGTAGCCTTATTCAACGCAAAGGCGCAAAGACATGAAAGAGAGAATGTCGCAAAGAAAATCTCCGTCCTCCCTGCTCACGCAGGTGGACAGATATTTTTTGACTTTATGGAAGAGGAACATAAGATTGTCTCATTCTCTTACTGAAAAAAGACCTTAAGTATTCTTTTGTTCCCCTTCAACAAATGGAAAAATATCTGCCGTAGAGGCAGAAATTTTTGCTTTGCGTACCTTTCTTTGCGCCTTTGCGTCTTTGCGTTGAATAAAAGCTACTCTAACTGTGGAGAATGCCAACGAAAGCCACTTAGTGGTATGCTGGCAAGTGGTAAATAAAGTAATTCAAATTATAGAGATATTTTATGTCGGGACGAACGAAAACGCGCCATATTAGGCGTGCAAAACTCATCAAAAGGAAACCAAAAGAGCGCTCTATTCCTTGGAGAGAAGTCTTTAAAGAGGAGATCGAAAAATATTCCGAGGGTGGATTGATGCTTCGTGGGAGCCGTCAGAAAGAGGAAATTACTCAAAAAGATCTAGCCGATGCTATTGGAATTAGCCAACATCATATTAGCGAAATGGAAAATGGTAAAAGACCGATTGGTAAAGCAATGGCTAAAAAGTTTGGAGATTTTTTTAAGGTAGATTATAGGAGATTTCTCTAAATTTTGTATTACTTAGCATTTTTCATCATGGCGGCGCCAGACCAGCCGAGTTTGGTGCGCAGCACCGAGAAGTAATCATTCCTTGTCAGATTGACTAGTCGGAAGATGTGATCGCTCTTACGAAAAGTGATCGTTTCTTTAGGCTCCATATGGAAATGCTCTACGCCATCTGCGCGGACTTCTAGAGGCTCATAAACACTCTCATAACGGATTGTAATCTCATGTTTAGCTGTAAGCACAAAGGGCCTATTAGAAATAGTATGAGGACATACCGGAGTGATCACAAAGCCGTCCAGGCTTGGACTCAAAATCGGCCCCCCTGCAGCAAGTGAATAGGCTGTAGATCCATTGGGAGTTGCTATAATAAGACCGTCCGCAACGAAGGAGTTCATGTATATTCCATCTACATGCACAGAAAGTTCCACCAAACGGTAGTTCTTACCTCGGTGAAGGACTACATCGTTTACCGCATAGTAGCGTTTGCCATCCTTTCTCTCAGATCGGATCACAAGGCGGTTCTCAATGGTATATTCGCCTTTCAGAAGATCTTCAAGCGACGGCTTAATATTGCTCACTGGGATATCAGCCATAAACCCTAAGTGGCCTAGGTTGATGCCTAGGATAGCTGCATTGAGGTCTTTATACTTATTGTAGAGGCGAAGGATAGTCCCATCTCCGCCCATAGAGATCAAAAACTGGATATCCTCAGGTTTGACCTTAGAAAAGGGGATAGCATTGATCTTGCCTGCCTGGTCGTCTTCTGCAACGACCTTGACTCCCTTTTTTTCAAAGAAGTCACGGATCTCTTTGGCGATCTTATAGGACTCAGGGAACTGGTCGTTCGGAAAAACAGCAATTATCATATTTTCACCATATAACTTTAGGGCTTTTTGAGGAAAGATGCAATGTAAAGGTTATATTTTAATTTATAAGTCAGTTATTATTAGTAAGTTATAAAAAAGTTAATAATTGATAATTATCATAAAAAAACGTATAATAATTAGCATTAATATTTTAGTTTAGGTAATTAATGTCGGTTTTAAGCTCTGCCCTTTCCTATTTCAGACCAAAAGCCTCTCAGGTTGTAGTCCGCTTTACAGAAGAGGGAAGACCGATTGTCCCTCCGCATATTGGTGGGATACAAAGAAACTCACTTTTCAACGCAGAGAGAGTAGCGACTGCGGTTTTTTCACACCTCCTTTCTTTTCTATCCCCAAAAGAGATTCATAGTCTTCGTATGTCTCATTATACAGGGCTAACGCTTGAACGAAGTATGCGTATGATAAAAGATCAAATGGAAGCTCAAAAGAGTGCAACCGTAAGGGACATTAGAAAATATGAAAAGGTGATGGGCAAGGGTACATTTTCTTCAGATAAGATCACCCACCTTGTTGTTGATGATCCAAATATCACGGAAGAAGAGTTTATTTCTCTAATACAACGAATGCCAATGCTGATCAGTATTGATCTTACTGATTGCATAAACATCCGTGATGCTTCACTTATAGCAATTGTAGAGCACCTACCTAAGCTTCAAATTCTGAATCTTCGTGGATGTTTATCCATTTCATCAAAAGGTCTGAAAGCTATAGGAACTGGCTGCACAGGACTCATAAGTCTCGATCTTTCTGGCTGTACACTTTGTGGTGCTAAAGGCCTTTGGGATGGATTTACCACCATACTTTTAGAGAAAAATCTTCAATATCTTAAGCTGGTGGATTGCATAGAATTGAATGATGCCATGATTTCTGCTATAGCGCTTTTTTCCCCTGAATTACGTGTTCTTGATATTAGCGGATGTAAAGAGATTACAGATCTTCGCCCCGTAGAATGTAATTGTCGAAAACTAGAGAGTCTTCATCTGGCTAGATGTAGTTTCGTAAGAGACAGTTTTAAATTCATAAATGAGTTCCATCATCTTAAATATTTAAACATTGAAGATAGCTCATTTAATACATCTAGTTTAATTCTAGATCTTCAGAAACGCTGTCCTAATTTGCAAATTAAGCATACAACCAAGCGCACTACACTCACACAGAAGCCAGCGCCAAAAGAAGCCATTAGATCTCCACAGGGACCAGCCCCACAAGCCCCACAAAAAAGACCATCTGCATTTCGGTTTGTCATGGAGCATCCTGGTACCCATGCGGCCATTTCCGCTCTATTTGCAAAATACATGGGATTTTGGCCAGGGGTTTTTCTTTTTGCAGGATTGCAGGGCGTATCTTATGCAATGAGAAGATGGAGCAAACAGGGGTAATTTATGTCAGTAGCAGCAGTAGCTAAACCAGTTTTCATGCCCACTCAGGAGCGTTCATTAGTTAATAGAATGGGTAGTGATCTACTCAACAGAGTTTGCCTTCTCTTTCTTGATGCTAGAAGCTATGTGAATCTATGCCAATCACACAAGACCGGTTTGGTAGATAGGCCTCTTACTCGTACAGTAGCAATCCCTATGGAAGGAAGGAAAATCG
>DATIJO010000150.1:0-8456 GCA_035478555.1 Chlamydiales bacterium | reverse complement strand
TCGGTCTCGATGTGAAGGCCGCCTTTGAGCTTTCCTTGATAGAAGAACTCGATTCCGTCTTTTTTTACCGCAAAGCCGCCCCCTGCTTCTTTTAGTTTTGAGATGAAGGAGATGAGATGGGCCTGGTCTGCTCCTTCGATAAAGATCTTTCCTTTGGTGCTGATCGCGGCCACTGCGTAGGAGACAATTTCATTACGGTCAGAGAGTACGGTATGTTCCGCTTCTTGAAAGTGTTTGGTCTCGCGGATTTTAATAATGCGGGGAGGTTCAACGGAGATCTCAACCCCGATTTTTTGTAAGAAGAGAATGAGGTCGATGATCTCAGGCTCCATCGCGGCATTTTTGATTACGGTGGTTCCTTTTGCGCGAACAGCTGCAAGGATCGCATTTTCTGTTGCGCCGACAGATGGATAGGGAAATTCAATTAAAGATCCGGAGAGGCCATTATGAGCTTGAGCAAGATAGGCTCCCTCTTTTTTCATTACACGAAATTCAATGACAGCTCCTAGTTTTTGTAGAGCTGATATGTGGAAGTCAACAGGTCTTCCGCCAAGTTGATCGCCGCCAACGGTTGGCACAATGATGTCTTCGTTGGTCCTTCCTAAAAGAGCTCCGATCATAAGAATAGGAATGCGGTTAGCGCCGGAAAAGCGCTGGGGGACATAGGAAGTTTTTAATTCTTTGGTTACGATCTGCAGGATCTTTTCTTTTTTGTCCCAATGGACTTCAGCGCCGATCTCTTTGCAAAGGCCAACAGTGATCTCAACATCACCAATGTTGGGAACGTTGTAAAAGGTGCATTTTTTATCAGAAAGAAGAGAGGCAACGAGTAGTTTTGTCATGGCGTTTTTTGCGCCTGACGCACGGATTTTTCCTTGCAGCGGTTTTCCGCCCTTGATTTTTAGTAGCTCTAAAGACATCCTCTTCCCAATTTTCTTAGAGTATGTTTAAAAAATCGGCCATTTCGAAATTTGAGAAGATTTTTGATGAGATTTCACGAGACGAAGTCTGTACGATCGACACAGGCCATATGCGAAGCTGCATATGGTCAAGGAGATCGGCGTGAAAGATCATAAAAAGATTTCAAAGTTCGATGGCCCATTTTGCAAACATACTCGTTACCTATAAAAAAGAATATCTGAGCCAAGAAATTTTGTAGAATTTTTATTCATTTCGTGTTTTAAAGAGAACTTAATCAATGGTTTGAAAAAATGGAAAAAGTGGAAATTAGAAAGAGAGGCTACAAAATTTGGCTCTCAATTGTGTTTTCTGTGCTACTTCTTGTGATAATTGGCTCTGCTTTTTCCTTCACGATTTTTACGTTTATCTCAGGAGCGCCAAAGTTTGGTCTGATTGCGGAACATTGGGCATTGATCGCAACGGTATGTCTAATTGTTCTCTATCTTGTGAACATCTACCGCGTCAAAGAAGAGAGAAAATTCCACATCAGTCAAAAGACGCTAAGCGAAAGAGAAATGGAAAATGTTTACGCGGATTCTGCACTTCTCCGAGCCGATTTTGAGCGTTTCAAAAGAGAAACATTGAGCAGCATCAAGGCACATCTAAAAGTCTCTCTTCTTTTTTGGATCCACTACTACAAAAAAGAGAGGGCAAGATCCTTTGAAGAAACAAAGAAAGAGATCTTCAAAGATCTTAAAAAAGAGTATGCCGAAGTTCCTTGGATGGATGAGATCTTAGATGAGCTTAGCCAAGAAGTGGCAAAGTATAAAAACTCATCCAAGAACAAAAGAGAAGCTATTTGAAAAGTGGACTTTCTTGCCATCGATCTCTAAATAGCTTGGAAGAAGTCCTGGCTCAATACTTGGTAGATAAGAAAAAGTCATTTTCTCATTCAAGAAATATCTTCTTTGAATTTGTAATGCTGCCCAGCTCATCGTCCTTCTTGCGTTGGATTCTAGAATTGGATAGAGATAAGTTTTTCCATTCTCTTCGTAGATAAATGCGTCTAACCCCATGGGACCAAAATAGCCTTGTGCGTAGACCTTTTTGAGAAATTCGGAAGCTATTTCTAGATGCTCTGCAATATAAGGGATTTCTTCTTGTCTTCCAACAATCGTGCTTTGGTAGGAGCCTTTTGGCGAGCTTTTGAAAATAGTAGTTCCTAGGAGTGTGTTTTTTTCTCCTACTTCCCACTGCGTGCTAAACTCTAGCACTTTGTTTAACCATCTCTCTCCTCGAAGAGGAAAATGGGCATTTCGAAGAAAGGAGCTGATTTTAGGTAGATCCTTTTCATCCATAAGAACAAGATGGCCTCTTCCGCTAGCCCCAAGAACCTTTTTGAGCACCTTGGGAAAAGGCTCTTTTTTTAACCAATCTTCTACCTCTTTTTCATTCTTTAGAAGACAGCTTCCAGCTTTTTTTGGAGCATTCTCTAAGGGATAGGCTTTTGAATGGACCTTTTTTACTGTTTCCATCTCCGGGCAAAGATAGAGAAGCCCTTTCTCTTTTGCGTAATCTGCAACTCCTTTGGAATAACCCCAGCTTTTTAGTTCGATATAAGAAGGAGGAATAGTAGAGCTTAGAAGTGCGATATGAGGAGGTTTAAAAGATAGGCCTTCCAAATAGGAAACAGGAGGAAGATGAGATACTAACACTAGATCATCAGGATCTGCATACAAGAGGGGAAGGAATTGTAGCTGAAGATAGAAGGGATGCTTTTGGATGGCTTTTTCGTAGGGAATGTTCCCATTTTCGCATAGCTCTTCTTCAAAATTGATATTTGCAATATGGACAGTCATGGGATAATCTAATGAGATTATATGTCTATAGGATTAAAAAAACCAATCTATCGTACGGGAATCGGGCAGGACAGCCACCGCTTTTTACCGCCAGATTCGTCGAAGCCTTGTGTGGTAGGCGGGCTCATCTTTGAAAAGACTCCCGGGATTGACGCTGATTCCGATGGGGATGTAGTCTATCATGCATTATGCAATGCGATAACTTCTTTGACGAGCGTGCCTATTTTAGGGGGGATCGCTCATGAGCTTTGTCGGAAGGATGGCATTACCGATTCTCAGGTCTACTTAGAAAAAGCCCTTCAGACCTTAGGCCCTCAAAAAATCGTCCATGTAGCCTTTACTATAGAGGGAAAGCGCCCTCATTTTGAAAAGCAGATCAATGCCATGAAAGAAAAGCTCTCAAAGGTCTTAAAAGTGCAAAAGTCTCAAATAGGAATTACGGCAACGTCCGGAGATGGGCTAACTGATTTTGGCTGCGGTGATGGACTTCAGTGCTTTTGTATTTTGACTACTGTGGAAGAGTAGCCTGCGTCACATCCATTTCATGGAAAGAAACAGATGTAGAAGGAAGTGTCTTCTCTACTTTTCTTAAGTTCTGTAATTGTTCTTTGAGATTGAATATACAGTTTTTTAAGTAGTTAGAGTTTTCCTTGGGTTTTGCGTTCATTTCTGAAACTTTAAATACCTTGGTAGAGACCAATTGAGGGGTATTGGCATGCTTTGGAGAAATGAAGATTTGTCCCTTTTTTTTCGTTAACAGAAGGGAAGGATTGAGATGTTTTTGGGCTCGTATAGTCCTATCTAAGATCTCTTCTTGAAGCTCGTGGATGGGGACCATGTCGATAAAAAGGTCCTCTTCGGAATCGTTGGAGCTTTTGTTTTTGACCCGAATTCTTTGCCAAAGGTGGCGGCGGAAAAGGCCAAAAAGGCGATCTTTCCAAGAAAGGGATTCGCGTATTAAGAGGGGGCCTAATTCACGGAACTCTTCTAGGTATTTTCGTCCATCCTTGCCGGTCACAATAGTGAGACTAGGAGGCTGAAAATTGGTTTTATTAATATTTGTAACATTACCCATAATTACCTTATCCTGATAATTATATTATACTACATTTCTATTAAAAAATCATTAATATTTAAGAATTCTCTTTTGAATAAGATTAGAATACAGGTGATTTAGCCTCAGTTACTTAAAGGTTCTAATATCCTTCTAGTAAACATCTAAGAGATAACGTTTTTGGAGTCTCAATTCCTTAAGATACTGAATAGCAGCTTCTTCTGACAACCCTCCTTGGGAATGGACAATTTCCTGAAGGGCTAAATCCACATCTTTTGCCATTTTGGAGGCATCTCCGCAGACGTAAATATGGGCCCCTTTTTGGATCCAATTCCAGACTTTTGGGGCATGGTCTAAAAGGAGATGTTGGACGTAGACTTTATGAGCTTGATCGCGTGAAAAGGCAGTGGATAGAGAGAGGAGCTTTTTTTGTTCCAGATCTTCTAGGAACTCCTGGTAGTAGAAGTCTGTTGCTCTATTACGCTCTCCAAAAAAGAGCCAATTGTGAGGGCTTTTCGTTTTTGCCCTTTCTTGAAGAAATGCCCTGAAAGGAGCAACACCTGTACCAGGTCCGATCATGATGATAGGAGTTTCATGATCGAGGGGGAGAGTGAAGCCGTGGGAGGGCTGGATGTAGAGGGGGATTGCATCTTTAATTTTGGCAGTTTTGCAAAGATAGCGGCTAGCGATTCCTTGCCTTGGATGTCCCCTTGTTGTGTAAGAGACTTCTGCAACAGTCAGATGGATCTCATTGGGATGAATAACCTGCGAAGAGGCGATGGAATAAAACCGGGGCATTTGAGGAAGAAGTTTATTACAGAATTCTTGAGCTGGTACAAAACTTGGCTGTAGTTCATCCAAAAGGTCCCACATTTCGTAAGATTGCAAATGCTGGGTGAGGTCTGCTTTATTTTCTAAGAAGGGTAGAAAGGATTTTTGATTGGCAGATTTTTCAAATAGCCATTGAAAGAGAGAGTTTGTGATTTTAGTAAGGTTTGCTTTTTTCGTGAGATACTCAAAAAGAGAAAACTCTCTGTTATAACGAGAGGAGTTGATCACAGTGTTAGGTTTTTCATGAAGAGAGCGGATTATTTTTTCTACGATTTCCGGAGCATTTTCAGGAAGTATCCCTACGCTATCTCCTGCTAGATAGGAGATTTCTTTAGGATCGATTGAAAGTTCCAAATGGGAACAGGCTTTGGTTGATCCAGCTTTTGTGAGCGAATATTTCTTAAGTAGTGAGGCAAGAAATGGTTTATCTTTAGAATAATTCATGGTATTAGAAAATCATATGAGATGCATTTATTTATCCCTACTGCTTCTTTTATCAGCATGTGCTACTGAAGAAGGTGTTCACAAAAGCTATATTATTTCAAAATCAGAGGGAGAGTTAGTTATAGAGGAACCTGTTGGACTTCCGCAGCCATAAGTTCTTTGCAATCTTTCTTATCCCAGCCTTTCTTTAACTTGTCCATTTTCTTATTCGAAATGCCGCCTAAGAAGGAGATTGCATTTAAGAATCTGACCCTTGTTCGGTCTTTGCCAAGAATAGGGATGGCCTCAAAAAGAGGAGGGCCGTGCAGTTTGCCCATGATGGTAGCGAAGAGAAGTGGGATCATAATTTTTTTGTAGTTCACTTGGAAAGCATCCGCAACTTCATGGGAGGCTTGTTCAAAAGCAACGCTGCCCCAATCTTCTTTTGCGTCTAAGCTCCAGATCATTCCTTGAAGAAGCATTGCGGCATGTTCAGGAAAAAGACCTTTTGGACAGAGAAGGGCGGAGGTGTAGTGCAGATCTTGAATGAAGAGAAAATCAGTTAGGCTGATGAATTCGCTGAAGGTCTTCATCCGTGAATGGACAAGCGGCATCAGTTTTTTCATAAAGGCATCGCTAAAGGTCCACTCTTTTAATCTATCCCACAGTTTTTCTACGGGTATGGTCTCAATCAGATATTTTTGATTTAGCCAGTCGAGCTTTTTCATATCGAAGAAAGCGCCTGATATTCCAATTCTCTTGGGATCAAAAGCATCGATGATCTCTTGCAGTGAGTAAAACTCTTTTTCACCTAGCATGCTGTAGCCCATAAGAGTCAGGAAATTCATGAGGGCTTCTGGCAGATAGCCGGTGTCTCTGAAATAGAAAATAGAAGTGGGATTTTTTCTTTTGGAGAGTTTTTTCCCATCAGCCCCTAAAAGAAGAGGCATGTGCATGAATACCGGAGCCTTCCATCCAAAATATTCATAAAGGAGAATATGCTTGGGAGTAGAGCTCATCCATTCATCGCCTCGGATCACATGGGTAATGCGCATGAGATGGTCATCGACCACATTGGCAAGATGGTAGGTGGGAAGGCCGTCGGATTTTAGAAGCACTTGATCATCGACGTCTGCCCAAGGATAGGTAATACGGCCTTTTATCGCGTCTTCAAAAATGCACTCACCGGTGAGAGGAACTTTCAAGCGAATCACATAGGGCTGTCCGGCTTTTTCTCTTGCTTCTACTTCTTGGGGAGTTAAATTGCGGTATCTGCGGTCATAGCCAACCCTCTGTCCCATTTTTGCGGCAACTTCGCGCATTTCTGCTAATTCTTCTGGAGTTGCAAAGCATTTGTAGGCATGGCCCTTTTCTACGAGTAGATAAGCATACTTGCGATAAATTTCCGATCTTTCCGATTGGCGGTAGGGTGCGTGTGGGCCTCCAATATCTGGGCCTTCATCCCAATGCAGACCGCACCATTTCAAAGCAACGAGGATATTCTTTTCATATTCAGGTCTAGATCTAGACTGATCGGTATCCTCAATACGGAGAATGAATTTGCCTTTAAAATGCTTAGCGAAGATGTAGTTGAAAAGAGCGATATAGGCTGTTCCCACATGAGGATCGCCGGTAGGGGATGGTGCAATTCTAACTCTAACTTCTTCCATAAGTGCTACAAGTATATCGCAGTAATGAAATTACTGCCACGGCTGCCTTTATTCAAATGGTTTTTCGGCCATTTGTTGCAGGTAAAGGAAATCTTTCACGATGTTAAGAGTGGCCTGATACTGTTGATCCGACTGTTCAAAAAGCTCAACCGATGGATTGGTAAATTTTTTGTTGCGAATTTCTTCAAGGAATAGCTGGTAGTTTTTATTGTTTTTGATCCTCGCATCGGAATTCTTTTTGAGGATTTCCATAAAAGGCTTGTAGGTGGTGAGTATGGGCTGCAGATTTTTTTTATAGAGACGGCCTAAAGTTTCTCGGTGAAGAAGAGGAATATCTGAAAGATCATCTTCGAAATGCGGAGAGATAGAATCGTTTTCTAAAGGATATTTGGAAAACTCTTCGCCTATATCTAATTCAGAGAGAATGCCCGGAACTACAATGTCCGCCTTTACACCTTTGAGTTGAGGACTAAAGCCCGAAACAGTGTAGTATTTTCCACGGGTTACTTTCACTTCACCTTGAGGGTTCACTTTGCCGTTGTTTTCAGAGTCGAGGGTAAATGTCTGAAAAGTACCCTTGCCAAAAGTGTGATCATCGCCAATGATGACGGCTCTGCCATAGTCTTGGAGTGTTTGGGCTACGATCTCAGCAGCTGATGCAGAAGCGCGGTTTGTCAATACAAAGAGAGGGCCGTCCCAGACCATTTTATCATCCATTGCTCGAAGGCTCTGGACTTTGCCGCTATCGTCTTTAATTGAGACAACAACTCCTTTAGTAATGAATAGTCCTGTAACGCTGACAGCTTGAGGAAGAAGTCCGCCCGCATTACTGCGTAGATCTAAAATAATAGCCTTAAGAGGATGCTCTTTTTTAGCGTTTTCAATGGCTTTTGCAATATCTTGTGTAGAGGAGGAGTTGGGATCTTGGTAAAAAGAGAATAGTTTCAAATGAAGTATTGCGCCGTCTGCAAAGGGATCTAAAGAAGATTCCAGTCTGCTCTCTTCCAGGACGACTTCGCCGCGTGTCAGTTCAATATCAAATTTTTCTACCTGTTTTGACCCTTCAAGATCTCTGTGAATAGTAAGATGGACAGGGGTGCCTTTTTCGCCGCGGATCATCTCGACCGCTTCGGTAATATCTAGTCCAATGACAGGGGTATGGTTTACTGCGATGATACGATCATTGATCTTTAGTTTATTACTTTGAGCTACCGGCCCGCCTTCTAAAATCCTAACAATACTAAAACCGTTGAGATTGTCTTTTAACTGCGCACCAATCCCAAATAGTCTTTGCTGCACTTGGATCATAAATTGAGAAGCTTCGCTAGGGGTGAAGTAATTGGTGTGGTTGTCAAGCCCGGAGGCCATGGCTTTAAGAACGGTTGAGAGGATCCATTTTTGCTTTTCTTCAGGGCTCTCGCCTAGCATTTCATTTTCGTGATTGAGCCTTCTTTTTTGGATCCTTTTGATAAATTGGTCCTGTGTCTCTTCTTCAGCTGAAGCTATGGCTTTTAATTGAAGAGCTTTTAAACGGAGAAGTCTATTTTCTAACTCTTGCTCAGAAGTTGCCCATTCAGGTTCTTTGAATTCTTCCGCATCCACATTGGTGGGAAGTTCTTTATGAGAGATGGTCTCTTCCAATTTGTTCCTTCTTTGAATGGCCTTTACCATCATCTCGTGGATATCTTGGAAGGTTTGAAAATTACTATGTTTAAAATC
>DATIJO010000149.1:0-3330 GCA_035478555.1 Chlamydiales bacterium | reverse complement strand
ATAGTCGGCTGCTTTTTCCCAGAGCTTTTGCCACTCCTCAGGACCAAGATACCGTAAAATGAGATCGGGATCCATTTTTTCAGGAAGAGAGATGACATAGACCTCAATCCCCTCTTTTTGAAATAGATCGCCTGTTTTGATCGCAGCCTCTTGCCCTGCTGTGTCGGGATCGAAGGCGATATAAACCTCTCTTACGCCCAAATGAATGAGCTCTTTGGCATGCTCTTCAGTAAATGCAGTTCCTTGAGAAGCTACAGTTAAATTGAAACCGGAATGAATTAACCTCAAGCCATCCAACTGTCCTTCAACGAGGATCACTTTTCTCTCTTTGGCAATTCTTTTTCGAGAATAGCTTAGGCCAAAGAGAATACGGGATTTTTTAAAGAGAGGAGTTTCTGCCGTATTAATATATTTAGGGCCAAAATCCTCTTCTTTTAGTTTTCTGGCAGTAAATCCAATAGTATTTCCTGCAGCATCATGGATAGGGATAATAATCCTAGAAGAAAAGAAATCTCTTTTCTTGCCCATTGAATCGATTTTTGTAAGGCCTGCAAGGGCGATATCTTCTTCTTTAAATCCTTCATCTCTTAAGAGTTTAGTTAAATACTGCGGACTATCAGGTGCAAACCCAATGGAAAAGGCATTGATGAAATCTAGACTGATCCCTCGTTTGTAGAGGTATTGCAAGCCTGCATGGCCTTCTTTCGTATGAAGAAGATAGAAGTGATAGAAGCGTTCGGCTTTTTGTAAGATAGCCTTTAGGTTTTTCTTGTTTGGCCCTTCGGTAAAAGTTTCTCCTTCTTCGAGGAGCACTCCAAATCTTTCCGCTAGGCTTTCAACCGCTTCGACAAAACTTAAACGAGAGTGCTGCATGAGAAATTGAATGGCGTCGCCGTGAGCGCCGCAGCCAAAACAGTGGTAGTGGGAATCTCCTCTTTGCACAACAAAAGAGGGAGTTTTCTCATCGTGAAAAGGACATAGCGCTTTATAAGCAGCGCCAGACCTTGTCATTTTGAGATGTGTGGAGAGTACTTCGACAAGATCGATCCTATTTCGAAGAGCTTCTAAACTTTCTTTTTTAAATAGCATTTAGTTTCTCAAAGCATTCGTGAAAATAAGTTCCCTTTGCAAATGTGATTCTCTCCCAATCATGATTTTTCATGTAGCTAAATACTCTTTTTTCAAAAACGTCTCCTCTAGGATAGTGGTGACTATCCGGTCTAATCTCGTGATAGATCTTTTCCCTAAAATCCTCTCTTTTCACTAAGAAAAGTTGATCGGAAAAGCCCTGCTTAGCAACAAAAAAGCCACGTCTTTTTTTATACGATTCCTTTTTCACCTCCCCTGTTTTTTCATTCCAAACAAGATTTGCAACTTTATAGACAGGATGCTTTTCCATCTGTTTGATTGCTTTTGGGATCCAATCTACTTTTTGAGGAAGCCAAACATCTCCTGTATGGTAGATGAGATAATCGGTATCTGTGTGATAGATGCCGGTAAGAGGTGCAATTGCGTTATAGTAGACCCAAGAGCTCTCTACTTGAAACTCAGATCTCTCATCAGCCGCTTTAAAATCAGATTTTTTTAATCCAAAGAAATGGAGCACTTTTTCCGACCATTCTTCTGCGATATATACTTCGGTAAGAGTGCCCTTTGCAATCAACTTATCAGCTTCTTTCTTTACCTTGCAAAGATCGGAGACGTTATTGATAATGAGGATCTTCCTCTCAAATGGAAAATGATGATTTCCGATCATCTTTTCTTCTAGATAGTGTTCCCTCTTCAAAAGAAGTTCCCAATCTCTCTCCCAGCAGCTAGTGATAAAGCTGACCGATGGAGGCTTTTTTTCTTTACAAAATCTTATTATTCGCATAAAAATTGAATCGGAGTGTCGTTACATGAAATATAGTAAATCTTCTTCCTCTTTCTTAGAAGAGATGCATGAATCCATGTCAGGGATTTTACAGGATCTCTTTGAATCACAGGAAGAGATTGTTAGTTTGCGAAAAGACAGGCAGCAGGTCCATACGCAAAACGTAGACATTCAGAAGGACTTAAAAACCTTGCAAAAGCTATGCCAGACGCTTCTGCAAAAAGAAAACCCTCCTCCTCAAACTCTCACAAATCATCAATTGATCCATCTGCAAAAACATCTGCAAAATTCTCAAGAGGAGGCAGAAATCATCGAAATGCAACAGTGGATCCATGTCGCATTAAAACAGGTAGAAAAATCCCTCGACATTATGGACAAAAGTGATTCAAAATAGCTCCTATGAGTACATTTCTCGAAGCAACTCCCATGATGCAGCAGTGGCATCAATTGAAGGCAAAGGCCAAAGATGCCTTGCTTTTATTTCGCCTGGGGGATTTTTACGAAGCGTTTTACGACGACGCCATTGTCATTTCTAAAGAGATCCATTTGACCCTGACCAAACGTCAGGATATTCCCATGTGCGGGGTTCCCGAGCATGCGCTGGATGCCTATTTAGATAAATTGATTGGGAAGGGATTCAAGATTGCCATTGCAGAGCAAATGGAAGATCCAAAGCTTGTAAAGGGCCTTGTCAAAAGAGAGATTGTCCGTTTTGTAAGCCCTGGCACTCTTATCCAATCAAGTCTTTTATCAGATAAGACCAATAACTATATTGTCGCCCTATCCCAGATTGGAAAGATCTGGGGTGGATGTTCTTTAGATCTTTCTACCTCCGAGATGGCTGTTTTTGAAGTTGAGACCAAAGATGAGCTATTGGATGAGATCTTTCGTTTGAAGCCTAAAGAAATTCTTGTTTCGGAAAAATGTAGAGAGCAGCATCAACACCTCTTTCAAGATCTCTCACATTCGCTCGCCTTTATTTTGGATATAGAAAAAAACCACCGATTTGATCCTGCAAAAGCTGAAGAATTTCTTATCTCGCACTTTCAAGTCAAAACATTAGACATTAGAGACAAAATTGCAGCAGTTTCTGCTGCGGGAGCTCTTCTCTATTATTTAAAAGAAGAGATGCAGATCGATATCGCCTCTATCCGTCAGCTCAAAGTAGAAAATCTGCAAAGTTATATGGCCTTGGACAGAGCTACTCTTCATCATCTGGATATTGTGCCTCTTCCCCAGCAAAAGAAGTGGAATTTGGCGGAGCTTTTGGATAAGACTGAGACTGCCATGGGAGGAAGGCTTCTTCTACACTGGGTGAAGCACCCTCTTCTTTGTCTCTCTTCTATCTCTAAGAGGCAGCATGCTATACAAGAGCTAATCCAAAAACCTGAACTTCTTTTAAAGCTGAAAGGCCATCTGTCACTCATTCGGGATATAGAACGAATATTAGTGAAGGT
>DATIJO010000148.1:0-3312 GCA_035478555.1 Chlamydiales bacterium | reverse complement strand
CTCCAACTTTAATGAAATCAGATGAGATCTGATCCTTCTGTGCATAGTTATTTTCTTGGGTAAAACCAAGATAATCGGGCCTTCTTCCGGCCCAATAGGTGGTGTAATAATTTCCATTTGAGTCTCGGATATCACGGTCGGTGAATAGGACATCCCAATTACCTTTTCCAACTTGGCTATCTAGCTTTTCGATCATTTGAGGAATAAGATTTGGATCTTTCATGACCATAATGTCATCTTCCATGACCCAAATGGTCTCATATCCCGAAGCGTACGCATCTTGCAGAATAGAGAGGTGGCTGAGCGCAATACCTACCGTCCCTCGTGCCATGCAATGGCAAAAATAGCTCTTTCCTGGGACCTGTATCACTTCATGGCTTGGCTCAAAATTTCCATCTAAGGGATAGCATGTGCCCATGATCCCAGATGTCATTTCAGGTGTGAAAATAAGGCCTACATCCTCAAGGTCTTCTAAACTTAGCTCCCAACCATTTACTGCGGAGAAGCGGTAAGGATAAATGCCGTAGGGAGCCAATTGATCTAAGCTGGCCTTTAATTTTTCCGGTCTTTGGTCAAGATTGATCAGATAGATGAAATCAATATTCTCCATCGAATAGGCAGCAGATTTATTAGGAGCCTTTTTTAAATGATCAACAAGATCTGCTGTCAAAAGAAAAGGAATAAAAAGGCAAAAGAGAAAATTTTTCATTGGTGAATGTCCATAGATGTTAGATATTTTCTATTTCTTGGATCGTGAGGAAATTCTTTGAAAGAACTTCGATAGAGCTTAGCTACATCATTTACATCTTTAAAAGAGAGGTTCTCTAAAAGATCATCTCTGACGAAGAAAAGCTTCTCGCCTTTTTGATCACAATAAATAAGTGAATAGCCTTTTTTTCTCGCTAAACGGAAATAGGCAAGAATGCTGGCGCTAAAATAATCGCTGCCATCGCCAGAGTAATAGGGATGGTACTCTACCACTTTATCATCAAAGGGAGAATGTTTAGCATTAAACCTAACAACAACAACTGCAGGAAAATACTTAAGAGCCTTCCAAAGGTAATAGGTGTTGTAATCGATATCGATCGAAAGAAAATCTAAATCCGAACGAACTCTATATTTCTCAAAAAGGAGATTGATATTTTCAGCAGTGATGAACTCTTTATATAAATGAATCTCTCCCTTTTCAAAGGCTCTATCTAGAAGCAGAGCATCCCATCCCTGAAGTTGTAAAAGGTAGGTATTGCTGCCAGTGATTCCATCTCCAGCTCCAAGATCAACGCAGAATTTTGACCTTGTCCCTACTAGCTCAAAGATCTTGGTCAAGACCCCCTCTTCTCCATTGCTGCTATAAAGGGAGGTCTCGCTTTCAGATAGATCAATCTCTTGACCGATCAAAGTGATGAAAGAAAATAAAAAAAGGGATATCCATCTCATCGTTTTTTCATTAGTAAGCAGTTTCCATTTTCAATTACTTTGACAACATCGCAGAAGTGTAAGAGCCATTCAATCGCAGCTTGTCTTTGTTGCCATTGGGCATCGTTGAACCAGATAAATCCACCGGTTCTGACTTTTGGTAAATAGATTTTGGCATCTTGAAGAGAGGGCTCCTCTGAATGATTGCCATCCATATAAATCACATCGATCTCAGGGATTTCATTGATAGCAAGTTCGGATGTCTTACGGATGACGGTGCAAAACTTTTCTAACTGAAAGCGTTTCATCATGCTTAAAAAAGAATGATAGATTTGATTCATATTCAGATTGCCCCACCAGCGTAAATCTGAACTTTCCAGGACAGGATCGAAATATTTAAGACATTCAATTTTATCCCAGGGGTCAATAGCAAAAACTTTTCCCTCATTCAAATGCTTAAAAGTTGAAATCACAGGAAAGATTGAGGATCCGCCAAAGACGCCGATTTCTACCCACGTCTTGGGCTTTTCTAGAAGGATAAAATCGATAAACTCTACAGCTTTTTCCTTGCTGCACCAGCCTTCCAAGGTTGGCAGATAGGATACAACATGAAACTTCAAAGCAGCTTCTTCTTCAGGAGAAGCATGAAGGCTCGCAAAACAAAATAGTAAAAAAAATAGTTTTTTCATCTCTTTACCCAAATCCCCCAGACGCATACGTCCGGTATTACAGCAATTTTAATGCAGTGTTCATCTAGCCACTCCACAGATTTGCTTTGGGTGAAATGGCCATTTTCATACCAGCTGATATCATCCACAATGATCCATCCTCCGCTCTTCACAAGAGGTACCCATTTAGCAACATCGATCCACGAGACACCGTCTGAATGATTCCCATCGATATGCAAGATGTCGATATCCTCAATGGGCGAGGCATCTGCGGAAGTGGCCCGTATCAACTCTACTTGTTCAATTAATCCAAATTGATCGATCCTTCCAATCAAGCCCTGCAACACTGCTTCATGGTCCACACGTCCCCAATAGGCTTTATTCGCCTCATCTTCCATCCCTTCGATGGAGGCAAGATTGTCCCAAGGATCGATCCCATAGATCTTACCCTTTCCCAAAGCCTTCAAAGCATAGGCCATGGGGATCAGTGATTTACCTCCCCAAACACCAATCTCTACAATTTTCTCAGGCTGCTTTCTTGTAATGATATCGATCAAGATGGAAGCTTTGCCGTGAGAACACCAGCCGTAGATCTGGTCCATGAACCAGAAGGCCTGTGCTTTCAATCCTTTTGTCGATTCGCGGTAATCGATCACCGATTCAAGATGGGAAGGAGGCGGAAGATGATCGTAGTTCAAAGCGTGTGCATTAGTAGGAGAAAAAAAGAATAGCAGGGATAACAGGATAAACAGGATAGGAGAAAAAGAGGTAGAAATTGTTCTTATCCTGTAAATCCTGTTATCCCTGCTACTTTCATTGATTTTCATCATCTCTTGTCCTTATAGTTGGGCGCTCCGTTATCGGATGGAGAATTTGGCCAGGTTGATACGATGTCATCCAACACGGTGAAGAGCCGGATATCTTCCGGATAGGGAAATTCAATATCGTAAGGAAGAAAGATATGATTTGTTTTTAGAAAGTCGAGGATCTTTTTCATCCCTGATCGTCGAACGATCATGGAATAAGCGCCAAACCTAGCTCCTATCTTTCTAAATTCTGAGCTGATAACAGTTCTAGCGGCAAACCTTGAAGGATCAGTAACATTTACATTTGGCCGCCAAGCAAATCCCGTGCAGGGAACGTACTGGCCATAAGAATTTTTGGTGTCTTGATCGGTAAATAAAATGTCCCATCCATCTACGCCTACTTGTGTATCCAACTTTTCAAT
>DATIJO010000147.1:0-10186 GCA_035478555.1 Chlamydiales bacterium | reverse complement strand
ATTGGACCCTGTCACCCAGATATCAAAAGTCACAGGCTTTCCAGTATCTTGATGATGTCTTCTTTCTGCATCTACTCTTTTTTTTATTTCGGGGAAGATCTGAGGTGCAAGTGTCGCCTCATCTAAAATCAGAGGCCCTGTAAATTGCTCAAAGAAAAGTGAAGGATTGGTTTCGGCTAAATTCCGGATTCCCAAATCATCAAAAAGAACCAACTTATGGGTTCCTAGATGATTTAGAAGGGAAGTTTTACCAACCTGTCTTGGACCTCTCAATACTTTAACCGGAAGTCCTTGAGCTCGTTTAGATTGCAAAAAAGCTAATAAATCTCTCTTTATCCACATATGACTATTTTAGGATCTGATCCTAAATCAGTCAAAATGAATCATAAACTACTGATATTCAGTTAATTTAGAAAGAAATAAATCACGTATTTTGGCATCCAAAGGAATGAGAGGAGGACGAAGAGTTTGCCATTCCTCCCCTATTTCTTTTTCCATGAAGGATTTGGCTGCTGCAATAAAGGGAATATCTTTTAGAGCTTCAAAAACTGCCTCTAATTGTGGTGGGTTGGGAGAGAGGCCGATTTTTCCCTGATCGTAAAGAGAAACCATAAGCTCCGGATAGAGGTTGGCAATGCCGCAAATGGCGCCTGCTCCTCCATAATTTACTGTTTCGATGATCTGTCTTTCATTTCCTACAAAGAGCTGTAAAGAGGGAAAGGCATCAATAAACGCTTTTGCAAAGAAAAGGTTGCCTTCACTTTCCTTCATGCCAACGATGTTAGAAGGAAACTCACTCATAAGCTTTCTGATTATATTTAAGGTAATGGAGATGCCGCTATATTGAGGAATATGATAGAGGATGACTTTGAGATTGGGATTGCCTACTTTTGTGATGATTTCTCTATAGTAGGAGATAACTCCATCATCTTTGATGTTTTTGTAGAAGCTGGGCGGAACAATTAAGAGGGTATTGCAGCCGTGTTTCAATGAGGCAATAGCTAGTTCCACTGTTTCTGCGATGCCAGAACTGCCATTCGCCACTAAGATCTTCTCAGCAGGAAATTCCATTTCGATCATTTGATTTAGAATATCTATGCGCTCTTTCTGGGAGAAAGAGGGCCCTTCGCCGGTTGTTCCAAATAGAACAATTCCTTGGCAGCCTCTTTGCAGAAGGCTTTGGCAATGGATGTAGAGTTCAGTGACATTACAGCTAAGGTCGGGATGAAAAGGAGTTAGCGCGGCCGCGTAAATTCCTTCAGGAAGAGCTTTTTCTTTTGCCATAAGAGTACGTATTTGGGAGAAACCATAATAGAGAACGTAGGCTTTTCATAACTATCTCTTTATTGAGAGATACAAAAAAATATTTTTCTGCAAATCGATTTAAAAAACTTCTTGAGATTTATACAGGAATAGATAAAATATCCTACCTTGTAGTATACTTTGATATGAAAAGACGAATCACCCAAAGCCAGAAATTCATAAAAGAAATTGGTGACTTAATAGAAGAAGGTAAGCTATTTAAAGAAGATTTTGAGACCTTCAAAAGGGAAATTGCGGAAAACCCAAACTATTTTCCTGTTATTCCTGGAACAGGTGGCATTAGAAAAGCCCGTTTAAAAAGTTCCTCAAAGGGTAAACGTGGTGGTTTTAGAGTATGTTATTTAGATGATGAGAAAAAAGAGGAAATTTTTTTTCTTTTCATTTATGCAAAAAATGATCAAGAGGATTTAACTGCGGATGAAAAAAAGACACTCAAAAAATATGCAGAAGCGATCAAAAAAGCATAATTCCAAAAGCAAACTCTTTGAAGGATTAAAAGAGAGCCTTGAAGAGATTATAGCTTATAAAAAAGGCAAGATCACTCTTAGATCTGAATTGATAGATATTCCTGAACCTCCAGAAGACTACAAACCTAAAGATATCAAAAGAATACGAGAAGAAAGCCGTTATTCTCAGGGAATTTTTGCTAGAGTTTTAAACGTCAGCATCAAAACTGTTCAAGCATGGGAATCTGGAGAAAGAATCCCAAGTCACGCAGCATTACGACTTCTTGAAGTAGTAGATAAAGGCTTCTACCGTCCTAAAATTCATAGAAAAACTGCTAGTCTTTAGATCTCCGGTGTGACAAACAGTTTGGGATGGATGCGGGACCTTAGGATCTCCTGGATTGCAGATAGTGTTGAGCCGGTAGAGGAGTGGCAGGTAGTGCAAGCCCCTTGATAGGCAATGACAACTTCCCATTCATTGAGGGAGATGACTTTTACTCCGCCCATATCTAGTTCAATGTAGGGCCTGATCTCCTTGTCGATCACCTGCTCAATGATTTTGATCTTCTCCTCTGGTAGAAGAGTATCCCAGTTGGCAAGGATCTCTTTTGAAGAGAGATCAAGCTGGATGGGAGTGTTTTCATAATTTGCGGTAAAGGGAAGGTCTCTACATTGGTAAACCGCTTGATCTAATGCAGAGAGAAGAAGGTTCAGATAGGAGTAGCACTCTTCCGGAAAAGCAGGGTCATGTTTGGTATTTTGAAGAGTTTGATCGATCAGATCTGTTGTGACGCGGGAGGCTTGGTCGTAGTTTTTTCGTAGGACAATTTCTGAGAGGGCTTCTGCTGCACCTATTAGACAAGAGGGGCCAAAGGCTTGGAATTTACTATCTGCAATAACGCCGTCAGTAACGTCTACCAGCCAGAAGAGAGATACTGAGATAAAGTCTCCTGCAGATCCTTTGACATAGCGCATATTTTTTTCTTTCGCCTCTTCGGGAGTGAAGGAGCCTACAAATCGAAAAGATGTGATCTTAGTTTTCAGCTTTTTACTATAAAGCTCCCAATAGGGAGGACGAATGAGTTTTTTTAAGCTCATAGGGACACCGAGATAGTGCGAAGTTTTTCAACTGTCTCAATAATGATTTGAATCGCCTTGTCGATCTCCTCTTCGGTAGTGTATCTGCTTAAACTAAAGCTAAGGGATGTAAATGCGATTTCTTTTGGATAGCCCATAGATAAAAGGATGCTCCCTAACTGAGGAGAGAAGCCGCCTCCGGCAGATGCGATAACTCCCTTTTGCTGGAGGAAATAGAGTAGGGATTCAAACCAAACTCCGGAAAAACTAATCACGCTTACATTAGGAAGTCGAAGAGAATCTTCCAAAAGTACAGTTCCATAAGGTCGTAGGCCTTCTTCCAATTTTTGTCTTAAGCGAGCAGTTTCCAGGCTCATCTGATCCAAAAAAAGATAGCTTTGTTGACAGGCGGAAGAGAGGGCTGCAAAGGAGGCCATGTCCAGATGTGAGCCGCGAAGAGAGTTTTGTTCTTTTCCACCTAAAAGAAGAGGAGGCAGGGACATATTCTTTTTAATTGCTACTCCTCCGGTGGATTTTGGTGCATGCAGGCGGTCGCCAGAAAAAGTGAGATAGGACCAGCCATCTGCCGAAATAGGAATTTTTCCTAGAGCGTAGCTAACATCGATATGAAGAGGTACATTTTTTAGTTTGCAGAGGGATGCGATCTTTTCAAAAGGATGGATAATGCCCGTGAGACCTTGGGCCAAAGAAAAAGAGACCAATGCAGTTTTTGGGGAAAAAGATTTTTCCAACGCTTCAATGGTTTGGACTGTTTTGATTTGGCAATCAAACTCCTCCTCCAGCCTTTGCAAAGAATAGACAAGGGCAGCATCTTCATTTGCCATGACGATGAATTGATTTTTTCCGGTTTTCCTAGTGTATTCTAAAAAACAGCCAAAGACCAGGTGGTTCACAGCTTCAGTACTAGACGAGGTGAAAATAAAGGTATCCTCGGGATCAAGAGAGAGTAACTGGTAGATAGGCGCGTAGAGATTTTCTAGATCTTCCGCTGCTCTCATACCTAAAGTATTTAAGCTATTGGGAACTCCCCAGCTCTCCTTTAAATAGTAGAGCATTCTGTCAATCGCCGGATTGCATGGGCAGGTAGTGGTATGATTGTCCAGGTAGATCATGAATCACGTACTAGTTTTTTATTATGGAAGCTATAGAGGATTGGCTCCCCTGTAGGGATCTCCAATTTTACTACCTGCTCGTGAGTAAGCTTATCAAGGTCCATCACTATTGAGCGAAGCGAATTTCCATGAGCAGAAATAAATACATTTCTTCCCGCGCGTAAGTGAGGAAGGATGGATTTTTTAAAGTAGGGAAGGGTTCTTTTCGCTGTCATCTCTAAGCTCTCTCCATTAGGAGGACGACCAGAATAACTTCTTCTCCATTTTTCTACTTGCTCTAAGCCAAATTTTTTTCTCGTCGCGTCTTTGTTCAAGCCTTGCAGTTTGCCGTACATTCTTTCGTTCAGATGCCATGATGCGTAGACGGGAATGATCTCTTTCATTGTGTCTTGACTATAGATCTCTGCCCATTTGGCAATCTTATCTTTGCCCTCATGCAAAAAAACTAAGGTTTTCTTAGAGGAGTGGTTTACCATCGCAAGGGCCGCTGTCTGCTGCGCGCGGACCAAAGTGGAGGTAAAGACCAGATCAATGGGAATATCTTTGATCTTCTCTCCCCCCTTTGTTGCCTCTTCTATGCCCTTTTGGCTTAAAGGGACATCTACCCATCCGGTAAACAGGTTATCTCGGTTCCAGTTGGACTCTCCATGGCGCATTAATATTAATTTGGGGGACTTACGCTTATCCTTGCTAAAAATAATTTTCACAAAGCCCTCATTGCAGTAATAGAATACAAAGCTTATCATGTTTGGCCATGGAATCAAAACGATTAAGTAAAGCCCTTGCAGCAGCCGGCATTGCCTCTAGACGGGCCTGTGAAGAAATTATTTTTGCAGGTCGGGTCAAGGTAAACGGCCAGATTATTTTTAAGCCGGAGCACCATGTCACGTGGGGCGTTGATAAAATTACCGTTGATGGTAAGGCTGTTACTTCTGAAAATCAAAAAGTTTATTATCTACTCAATAAACCGGAAGGGTATCTCTGTACCAACGTTCGTCCGGGAAAGAAAAAACTTGTCATTGATCTCTTTCCTGAAAAAATGCGTCTTTTTACAGTTGGAAGGCTTGATCAAGAGACCACAGGCCTATTAATCGTTACCAATGATGGCCATTTTGCTCAAAAAGTAATCCACCCTTCAAATAACGTTGAAAAAGAATATTTGGCAAAAGCTGATCGAGATATTGAAGCTGAAGACCTGATCGCACTATCCAAAGGCGCTCCCTTCGATAATAAATGGGTACGTCCTGTAAAAGTCACGAAAGTTCGAGGATCTACTTTTAAGATCATCGTGAAAGAAGGAAAAAAACATGAGATTAGGATCCTTGCTGAAAAAGCAGGAATACCCTTAGTCCAATTAAAACGGATCCGAATCGGCTCGCTTGTCCTAGGTTCTTTGCCTGAAGGCCACTATCGACCACTTGGTCAAAAAGAGAGAGAGGCGTTAGTAGGAAAAAAGAGCGCTAAAGTGAAACCCAAGCCCGTTTCTTTGGATGATGGGGACTCCGAGATCGAATTTTAGAGTAAAGTAGGGATCTACCCAATAGCGTAGGCCGGATCCTATGCTGGCTAAGGATCCTCCTGCATATCCATAATCAAAAAAGCAAAGAATCTGTCCTCCCCATTTAGAAAAAATAAGTTCCGAGTTCACAACTACTCCTTGATCTCCCCCGCAAATTCTTTCCATGTACCCTCGAACAGTGGAATATCCACCGATTCCTAATTGTTCAGAAATAGGCAAAGGTTGGATAGCTCCTTGAGCAATACATTTTGTTTTCCAAAGCAGACCAAATGGCAAATCTACATTTCCTTCGAAAGAAATCTTGGCGAGGAGATTATTTTGAGAAGCATAGAGAAGGATCTCTTCAGTATGTATCGAAGGAGGTAGGTAGTGAAGCTCCGCTGAAAAAAGCCATCTTTTATCTAACTTTAGCTCATAGCCTAAAACAAATTGCATTAGGAAAGCTGCTTCTTCACTTAAGAAATGAAGAAGCATCTGTTTGCCATATACCCCAAAACTAAATTGGGACCACTTGTAGCGTAAACCTAAGGAGATTGTTTTCGCATCTACCAGGGAGCGCCTCTGGGTATATCCTCCGGAAAAATTCAAACTGCTTCTTTTCGGAAGAGGCAGTTCATATTGGATATTATGAGAAAAGGAGCTGTTTTTAAAGGGGCAGTAACTTCCTTGATAGGAGATAATTTGTCCGTAGGGAAGAGCTCCAACAACTCCTCCTACAAAGGAATCCCCGGAGAATCCGCTAAAAACTTTTACAGGTTGTTTTTCATCGACACGAAACGAGAGATTAATTTTCTCATTCGAAGGAGATAAAATCGCACTTACCTTTCGAAAGGGATTTTGATTGATCCAATCCACATCTTGAGAGAGCTCTTTGATATTAATTGGCGCATCTTGCTCTACATGAAGTTTGCCGAGCAGCTCATCAGATCCCGACACCTCTCCTAACACCTTTTCCGATATGGCGCACAAAAGAATACCATCCTGAATTTTTTGCGGAGGCACCTTGATATCTACAAATGGCCTGCCCTGTTTTTGATAAAATTTTAGGATCTTTTCTTTGATCTGAAGAATTGTTGCTTTATCTAGATTTTTCCCTACAAAAGATGAAAGCTCTTTGTCTAATTCTTTTTTGTTAGATATTGGAGGATCAAGCACAACTCCAGTAAAAGGGACCGCACACAATCTGAAACAAAAAAAAAGAAAGATAAATCGTTTCATGAGGCAAACAACTATAGAAGAAAATCCGATTACGAGATAATCTTATCTCCATGCACGTAATGAAAAGCCATGGACATCTTCTTGGAGCGACTCTACTTGTAGCAGGTACAAGTATAGGCGTGGGCATTCTTGCCCTTCCTGTAGCTACTGCTGCCGGCGGTTTTCTGCCTTCTCTTCTTGTCTACATTTTAGCATGGCTCTTTATGCTCTCTACCGGTCTTTTAATCCTGGAGGCCTGCGTTTGGCATCCCAAAGGCTCCAACCTAATTACATTGACCAATCATCTACTTGGAAAAGCGGGCAAAATTGCCTGCTGGATCTTGTACCTCTATCTTTTTTATTGCCTGATTGTGGCCCACCTTGCAAGCGGCGGCAATGCTGTCCATATTGCTACCCTAGGATTTATCCCTAAGTGGCTCGGAGTCATCATTTATACCTTTCTTTTTGCTCCGGTCGTCTACTTAGGAACTTTATGGGTGGACCGCTTGAACATGACCTTAATGGCAGGCGTCATCGTCACCTATCTTCTTTTTATTATTACCGGCGTTCCCTTTGTCGATTTTAGTCTTCTTAAAGGGATGCATTGGAATAAGGCCTTTTTAGCTCTGCCTGTTGTGTTTACTGCCTTTGGATATCAAAACTTAGTGCCAACTCTTGTCACCTACCTCAAAGGAGATGTGGGAAAAGTAAGGTTTGCGATTTTGATGGGCACAATGCTTACTCTTGTTATCTATCTAATTTGGCAGTTCACGATTTTAGGGATCATTCCTTTAGAAGGGCCAAACGGACTTGCTGAAGCTCTTAAAATGGGATCCAATGCAGTCGCACCTCTTGGTCAACATTTAGAAAAAGCTTTTCTATCTACCGTTGGCCAGGTCTTTGCCTTTTTTGTTATGACCACCTCTTTTATCGGTATCGCGATTGCCTTTGTGGACTTTTTAGCTGATGGACTAAAGGTCAAAAAAACCGGCTGGTCCAAACTCGGCATCTGTCTTCTTATCTTTGCGATCCCTATGATCATTACGCTGATCAATCCTGAGATCTTTATCCGCGCGCTGTCACTTGCCGGCGGCCTTGGCGTTGCTCTTCTTCTTGGGATCATGCCGATCCTGATGATCTGGAGAGGAAGGTACAGCTTAAAGCTTCCTAAAATTAAAGAGCGTCTCCCCGGTGGAAAGCTTCTTTTAATTGCTCTTTTTGCTTTCGCGATCCTTGAGCTCTTAATTGAGTTTGTTTTTTAAATAATTTTTAATACCCGATTTATGCTTTTTTTTAAGGTCCTCTAGAGATATACTGCTAGCTATGAGAACCATTGCGAAGCTTTTTGGAAAGTCTCCCTTTGCCCCTCTGCAGACCCACATGGACCGGGTGGCAAAATGCTTTGAAAAATTGCCTATGATCTTTGAAGCGGCAGTCAAAGGTGAGGACGCCAAAGTAGCTGACCTGAGCGCCCAGATCTGCAAGTTAGAACACGAAGCTGATCTTACCAAAAACGACATCCGTAACCACCTTCCCAAAAGCCTCTTTCTCCCCATTGATAGAAGCGACCTACTTGACCTTCTCGTCTTGCAAGACTCCCTTGCGGATAAGGCGGAAGATATCGGCATTCTCTTGACCTTTAGGAAATTAGAAAAGATGGACAAGTTGGGGGATGAGCTACTGAATTTTGCCAATAAAAATATTGCTACATGCCTCCTTGCTCAAAGAGTGATCAAAGAGATGGACGAGCTGCTAGAGACCTCTTTTGGAGGGCTTGAGGCTGCTAAAGTCAAAGAAATGGTAGAAGAGATCGCCTTTCGCGAACATGAGCTAGACCGCCTACAGTACCAGTTAAGCAAAAAAATCTATGACATTGGCGATAGCATGACCCATACAAGTTTTCATTTATGGACCACATTAATTAAAGAAACAGGAGCCCTTTCTAACTTCGCTGAAAAACTGGGCGACCGTATTCGCATGATGCTGGAAATCAAATAAAAAATGGACATTGTAGCGCTTCTGCAATACCTTACTTTGGCCGCCGGTTTCTACATGGCGTGGAACATCGGGGCCAATGACGTCGCAAATGCCATGGGAACTTCCGTTGGTTCCAGAGCACTTACCCTCAAAAAAGCTGTATTTATTGCGGCAATCTTAGAGTTTGCAGGCTCCGTCCTTGTAGGCGCCACCGTTTCAGAGACAATTCAAAAAGGGATTATTAATCCCCAAGTGTTTGCAGGCGATCCGATGATCTTCATCATCGGTATGCTCGGCGCTCTGATTGCTACAGGACTTTGGCTTCACCTTGCCTCCTATTTAGGACTCCCTGTCTCTACTACTCATGCCATCGTTGGAGCTGTCCTTGGCTTTGGCGCGGTAATTGGCGGCATGGAAGCCGTGATGTGGAGCGAGATGGTTCGGATCGGAATAAGCTGGATCCTCTCCCCTGTCTTAAGCGGAGTTGTCTCTTATCTTCTCTTTAGCTTTCTACAAAATAAAATCTTCTTTGCACTGAACCCGGTCGCTGCCACAAAGAAAATTGCTCCCTATCTTGTCTTTTTTAGTTTTACCGTTTTTTCATTAAGCATCTTTTTTCATGGATTGCAAAATATCAATCTCAATCTTTCGTTTCCAGCGGCTTTTCTCATGTCCTTGACCATCGGACTTATTGCAGGATTCATTACCTATCTTCTGATCCGAAGATCAACCTTTCTCCCCTATAATCTAGAGCAAGCATACGCTGGGGCACATCACGGCGTTAGCTTAGAAAAAGCAATGAAGCATTTACAAAGAGTGCGTTTATCTTCCGAGGGTGATACGCAAGTGAAAGTCTCCCGTATCCTAAATGAAGTCAAAGAGATCAGTGATAGCGTAAAAGAGCCCTATGAGGTGCAAGGAAGAAAGTCCCCTTTTGAAAATGTGGAAAAGCTCTTTGTTTATTTGCAAATTATCAGCGCCTGCTTAGTTGCCTTTGCCCACGGAGCAAATGATGTTGCCAATGCCATTGGCCCGGTAGCTGCTGTCTTTTCCGTCTTAAAAACAAAAACAATTGAAGGCGCTGCATCCGTTCCTTTATGGCTTCTCATTTTAGGCGGCACAGGCATTGTTGCAGGACTTGCCACTTGGGGCTGGAGGGTCATTGAGACCATCGGCAAAAAAATCACTGAACTTACTCCCTCTCGCGGCTTCTGCGCGGAATTTGGCGCAGGGCTTACCATTCTTCTAGCATCAAAAATGGGCCTTCCCATCTCTACTACCCACGCCCTCGTGGGATCAGTACTTGGCGTAGGATTTGCAAGAGGGATCCGCGCCCTCAATCTTAAAACCCTCAAAGATATTCTCTTATCCTGGATCGCCACAATCCCCATTTGCGCAATTTTAAGCATTCTCGTATTCTTCGCTTTGAAGGCAATCATTATTAAAGCATGACCAGTACCGAGCAGCAAGCAGACCGTTTGCTTAGGACTATCAAACACTTTCTAATCACCCGT
>DATIJO010000146.1:0-3764 GCA_035478555.1 Chlamydiales bacterium | reverse complement strand
GGAAATAGATGTATAAAGGCAAAGAGAAATCATTTGTGGAAAACTTGTTCATAACTTTTGTAAATAGCTGAATTCCAAGGAAAAAAAGCCCCCTCTCCTAAATCAACTGTAATTCCTTCATTTTTTGAAACTTAAGATCGATGTTTCCCTGTCTTTGGATCTGATAGGATGGGAAATGTTCATAACTTGTTAAGATTTGAATAAAGTTATTTTAAAACTTTTTGAGGAATGCCTGAATAATAAGAAACTAGACCTGTTCCTGCATCGATCTCTCTTGCAAAAACTGCTATATGATCATTGGAAATTTGCACCCAGACTGGAAACGGCGATAGGTTAGAATTATCAAAATAGGCGGTAATTAGTTTCTGCGATAGTTCTGTATCATCTTTTGGCCACTCCATTTCATAGGCCTCAAAAGAGAGAGATTTCTTTTTGCCTTCATAAAAAAAGGGAGGGTTCCAAATGGGCCTAAGGTCCATTTCTCCTGGCATTGGAGGAAGTCCTATTTTTTTTCGTTCTACAACTTTAGTGAGGGAAGTTTTAAGAAGAAGTGTTAGAAAATGCTCCTGTCCTTCGATTGGTATCCAGGAAGACCTTGAGAAAGAAAAACACTCTAGCATCTTTGCTTTCTGTAGATCGATCTTATACATGACCCAAGAGGTGTGTCCTGGGGCCCTATCATTTATCCAATTCTGCCAATTAGAAATTTTAGAGGTAAGCGAAGTGGGGCATGAGATCTCTTCCAAAACAAGAATAGAATCATTTATTTCCTGAATAGAAAGAAGGGTGGCAGTTTTGCCTTGTTCAAAAACGATATAGGATCCAACAGGTGCGTTAGTAATTCTTTTTTTGATAATGGACTCTGAAAAGAGGGAAAAGGTTAGAGATAAGGCAAGAGCTAGCAGAAGTTTTTTCATAGGGGCGATTATACAGAAGAGAGGTTATTCTTCGAAGAGGGATGTAGCATGTTGGTTATGACAATCAAAGCAATATTTTGATTCAAAATGCTTAGGGTCTTCAATTTGTATAGTCATGTGATGGATATGGTATTTTTCTTCAATAAGGTGATGGGCAAGCTTTAGGAGCTTGGTCTCTTCAAAGGTTGCCACTAGATGGACGCTAAGAGATTTTTGTTTCGTGGAAAGAGACCAGACATGCAGGTCATGAACCTCTTTGACTCCGGGCAGGTTTAATAGATCTTTGTAGAGAGCTTTAATATTTATTTTTGTAGGCACGCCTTCCATGAGAATATGGACGCCTTCAAAGATCATTTTGCCGCTAGAGTAGAGTATGAGCGCCGCCATAAAAAAGGTAATGATGGGATCGATAGGGTAAAAGCCAGTTAGCCAGATAATAATACCGCTGATCACAACCCCTATGCTTCCTAAAAGATCGCCAAGGATATGAAGGTATGCTGCACGAAGGTTCATGCTCCCCTTTTCGCCCGGGTGCAAAAGCTTCATCATGATGAAATTAGCAATAACGCCAATGCTTGCGATGATTAAGACAACTACGCCTTGTACTTTTTCAGGTTGAAATAGTCTTTCAATACCCTCCCATACTAAGAAAATCATCAAGATCCAAAGAAGAATGCCTGAAAGTAAAGAGCCTAAAACTTCAGCTCTTTGAAAACCAAAGGACTTTTTTAAAGTTGGCGGTCTTTTAAAAAGAGCAATGACAAAAATACCCAATAGAAGTGCTCCTACATCTAAAAAAAGATGAAGAGCATCAGAGATCAAAGCCAAGCTGTTTGCAATAAAACCCCCGATCAATTCTAAAAGCAGAAAAAAAATACCAATAGAAATAGCCGCATAAAAGGACTTTTTTTCTTTCTGCATATCTTCTAAATGAAGATCGTGAGCATGGTGAGAATGTTGCATAAAACCAACTCTATTACTTTTTGAAAAAATGCAAAAGGACTAAACTTGTTCCAATGAAACGATTTTTTATTTTTCTCTTTGTCCCTTTGTCCTTCATTCTATTCAGTTTTTCTCTGGGGAAAAAAAATTCACCTGAGCAAGCGACTGCTCCTAAACATCAGGAAGAGATCCAAGAGATCGAATGTCAGATTGAAAAATTGCAAAAAATAAAAAAAGGATATGAGTCCAAAGCTTTGTACCATGAAAATCAGGCAGAGAGACTGCAATTTATTCAGCAGGAGATGCAGACAGCAAAAAAGCATTGGATAATGGCGGAAGAAAACCGAGAGATCGCCAAGAAGATCCAAAAAGATATTGATCAATTGGAAGAGAAAAAACAGGAACTTCTTAAAAAATATGGCTAGAAAAACCTGGTATTCTGAATCTCTTGCTCTCTTTACCGATCTCTATGAATTAACAATGGCCTATGGCTATTGGAAGATGGGAATGCTAGGTGAAGAGGCGGTCTTTCATCTCTCTTTTCGTAAATGGCCATTTCAGGGCGGATTTGCAATTGCAGCGGGTCTGGAAACTCTGATCAATTATCTAGAAAGCTTTTCCTTTTCCTCATCTGATATTGACTATCTGCATAGCTTAACAGATCCAAAAAAAAAGCCTCTTTTTGAAAAAGATTTCCTGAACTATTTAAAAAACCTGAAATTCACTTGCGATGTGGACGCCCTTCCGGAAGGGACGCTCGTATTTCCCTATGAGCCTTTGATCCGTATCAAAGGTCCTATTTTACAAGCTCAGATTCTTGAAAGCGTTGTTCTCAATATCATCAATTTCCAAACCTTGATCGCTACAAAGGCAGCAAGAGTTGTTTTGGCAGCCTCTGGGGATTCGGTGGTGGAATTTGGCATGCGAAGAGCGCAAGGGATCGATGGAGCGATATCGGCATCCAGAGCTGCCTTCATCGGTGGATGCGATTCTACTTCCCATCTTCTTGCAGGAAAACTCTTCGGCATCCCAGTGAGGGGCACTCAAGCCCATAGCTGGATCATGGCCTTTGAAAAAGAGATCGATTCTTTTCGAGCCTTTGCAACTGTCATGCCCCATAACACTCTTTTCCTGATCGATACCTATGATACTTTGGAAGGAGCAAGGAATGCAGTTCGTGTAGCGGATGCTTTAAAGGGAGAAGATTTTGAGCTTCTAGGAGTGAGACTGGATTCAGGAGACTTAAACCATTTGAGCATTGAGGTGAGGAAAATCCTGGATGCAGCAGGATATCCACATGCCAAGATCATGGCGAGCAATGAACTGGACGAGCATTTGATCCGCGACCTAAAACACCAAGGATCCAAAGTTTCCATTTGGGGAGTGGGCACCAATCTAGTCACAGGAAAAGATCAACCGGCGTTAGACGGAGTTTATAAACTGTCCGCAGTAAAAACGGTAAAAGGAGTCTGGGAAGATAAGATTAAAATCTCAGAACAGACAGCTAAAGTTACCATCCCAGGTTTTTTACAAGTCAGAAGGTATTATCAAGAAGGCCATTTCTTAGGGGATGCGATCTTTGATGAAAGAGAGCCTCCTTTGGAGAATCCAAACTTGATCAATATCTTTGATGAAAATATCCGTAAGGAGTTTACGAAGAAAACCGCTTTTCAGGATCTCTTAGTGCCAATCTATCGAAAAGGCAAACTTGTGTATGAGCCTCCAACACTTAAAGAGATCCAAAAAAAATCCAAACAAGATCTTTCTCAGCTTCCTCCTGCCATGAAAAGATTCATCAATCCTCAGCCCTACTTTGTAAGTTTAGACAAAAATCTGCATGATAAGAGGATAATGCTTATTGAGAAAATGAGGAGACGGACGTGACCGCACTTATTCTGGTTGATT
>DATIJO010000145.1:0-7445 GCA_035478555.1 Chlamydiales bacterium | reverse complement strand
TGAAGAGGCCGCCGCGCAAGGACTGATCGCGGGGATCAACGCTGCTTGCAAGGTACTTGGAAAAAAACCATTCTATTTGAAAAGAAGCGAAGCCTACATCGCCGTGATGATTGATGATCTGATCACGAAGGAGCATACCGAACCCTACCGCATGTTCACATCAAGAGCAGAGCATCGTCTTCTTCTTCGTCAAGATAATGCGGACCTTCGTCTTCGAGAGTATGCTTATGAACTTGGAATGATCTCCGATGAGCAATATAAGCGTCTTCAAGAAAAGAAAAGGATCATGCAAGAAGAAAAAGAGAGGCTTTCTAAAAAGTTTGTTAATGGTAGCTCTCTTGGCCAGCATCTTTGCAGGCCTGAATGCACCTACAACTCCCTTCTGAAAGATTATCCTGAGCTTGTAAAAGACTACGGCGATGACATCAATATCCAGATTGAGATGGAGTTCAAGTATGCAGGCTACATCCAAAGACAAGAAAGGGAAGTTGCGAAGCTTGAAAATGTGGACGCTATTTTAGTTCCTAAAGATTTTGACTACAAAGCTGTGAAGGGGCTAAAAAAAGAGGCGCAGGACAAGCTGATGCGCTTCCAACCGGAAAATCTAGGAATTGCCTCTCGTATCCCTGGAGTGACCTTCAGCGATATTTCTATTGTTCGTATTCATCTTGTGAAAAAACAGAAATCTTGAGTAGATTTCCTCCTGATTTATTCCAATAATTGACCAAAATCGATTATCTTATCAAAATAACCTGCATCCAAAACACTTTCATCTACTCCATTTACATGAATAAGGACAGGCCTGAATGAAAAATGCCTTGGTACCGTTAATCGGTTTCTCTTTTCTTCCATTTCTTCGAGAATTTTTTTCTCAATTTTACCCTTTTTAAATTTAACTTCGCACAAATACAGGGTATGAAACCGAGTTTGAATCATATAGTCGATTTGGCATCCCGGCTGTTTTGTTGTCGAGTTTTGAAAAAATGGTCCATCCATAACCACTTCCTCGGCCGAAACATTCAACATCTCCCAAAGAGTTTTATAGTTATGGATAACAAGGTTTTCAAACTGCAGTCCCATGACTCCTTCCCAGCTCGGAAGATTATTCAGCATCGACTCCGGCACTTTCTCTTGTTCGATTTTAACACGATTCGGACCGATATATTTCAAATAGAAGCGCAAATAATTATCGCTTAATCTGTAACGGCTTAGTTTCCCGTACTTCCCGCTTTTCAGACCCCATGTAAACTCTCTTCTTACAAAACCGGCCTTTACCAATTCATCCAGATATTGACTGTACAGCCCTCCCTGTCTTTTACCAAGTTCTTTGCAAATTTCAGCAAGTTCTTTGGGCCCGCTGGCAAGGCAAGTCACAATCTCTTTATGACTCCCCTTGCGACGAGAAAAAAGATCTGAGAATATCTCATCGAATTCTCGAACAAGCAAGCCACCTTTTGCAAAACACAACTCTCGAATATTTTGCTCCGCGGATAGATGCGGCTTAATACGCTCCAAATAGAAAGGCACTCCTCCGGTTACAGATAAAACTTTGAATTTCTCATAAGCTGTAATGCGCGTTTCTTTGGGATGCCAAAATGCATTGCATGATTTAAGAGGAAGTTCTTCGAGAACCATATCAATAATGATCCTTCCAAGGAATCCAGTGTTGCTGAGAATGTTCTTCTCAATCCAAGAAGAGATTGACCCGCAGAGCGCAAAAATCAGATGAGGATTCTTGCTAAAGTACATGTCCCAGGCAGTTTTTAAATGGCCTAAAAATTCGGAATCTTTCCCGCCCATCCATGAAATTTCGTCGAATACAATCAGCACTCGTCCTTTTTGGGTATGTTTAGAAAGGTGCCAGAAGATATTTCCCCAATCATCCGGCTGGACGCCAGGAATTCCATTCCTCTCGAGCTGCTTCACGAAAACATCGCGCTGCGACTGTGCTGTTGTCTTAGGCGCTGGAGGGTTCCCAGAAAAAAAATAGCTTTTTATTTCTTTGCCGAACTCGGCAAGCAGCCGGCTTTTTCCGATCCTTCTTCTGCCTCGGACCACAATAAGATTCGCGCTTCTAGTGCTCAATAAACCTTTGAGCCTGGCCATCTCAGCTTCACGGCCAACAAATTGGGCGGTTTTCATATGATTCTCCTGAAGATTACCCATAATGTATCTATTTTGAGGCAATAAATCAATCTGCAAACAGCAAAAAAAGCGATTTGCTGATGATTTTTTCGAATTAAAAACACATCCGGAAATGGCATTTTTTGCTGTTTGTTGATGTATAACATAAGCCTCCTCTTTGAGTTCTGAGAGATCCGACCCAATGCAGTTATTTAACATTCTTTTCACAAGTCATTGCACCTTAAGATCATGGTCCATCTGGTGTCTAACAGCGGGAAAGAATAGAGGAAGAGTTGGTTCATTTTTCTCCTCTTTTTCAGCAATTTCTTTAGTGATATTTCTATTATTCGTATTCATCTTGTGAAAAAACAGCATGCGAAATAAATTTTATTTTGTATGCCTCCAACGATCCTTATTGTTTCCGATCAGATCATCACTACCGTTTGGTTCAAAAAACACCTTAAGCACAAGTTTCACTGCATTATTGAAAATAGCGAACAGAATGCTATTGAGCGGTTACAAGCTACAACCGTCGATCTGATCATCGTTGATGGACGGATGGGTAGCTCATCATTTCTAGTCCAAATCAAAAAAGCTGTCAGCCCTGCCTGGGTGCCTGTTCTTCTCATTACGGACAATCTAAAGAAGGCCTACAGGTCAAAAATGATCAAGGCTGGGGCTTCGGATTTTATCAACGAGCCATTGGATGAAAATGAAGTTGTAGGAAGAATTACAGAGGCCCTTCAGACAAAAGAGAGGCAGAAAAAAATTAAAGAGCTTAGCTCGGTACTGAAAGAAAATAAAAAAGTCTCTACCACATTTGCAGATAAATTTTTTCTTAAACCCGAAGTCATGCGTTTAATCGCTGAATCTAAGGAGAAAAAGAGACCTCTAGCTACTCTTTTTTTTAGAATTGATGGCTACGATGCATTAGAAAAAAAAGTTACCCCCAAAAAAAGGGAGTTAATCCTTCTCTATGTCTCGGATATTATCCTGCAATTAAGTGGCCCCTCTGCTATATTGGTACCTGCAAAAGAGGGTAAATTTCTTTTACTGATTCCGGATACAACTCCTGAAAAGGCAAAAGAGAAGGCAAAGCAGATTCAAGAAACATTAAAAAAACGCCCTTTTAAGGACACATCGGGACTGATCCCTTTGAGTATTTCGATTGCGCTTGTGCAAGAGGATCTCCCTGTAGACCAGATTTTTGCTATGGCAGACCAGGCATTAACAAAAATAGAAAAGACAAGCCAGATGATTTCTATAAGGAGCACCAAATGAAGAGACTATTTTTTATCCCTTTAGCTCTAACTTCTCTACTTTTTGCAGATGATGCTGAAGAGGTTCAGTCTGATAAAATTAAAAAGAACCTGGCCCCATCCCTTTCCGAAGGAAATATGAAAAGCATTATGATGATCGACCCTAAAGATAGGGCTGGCGATTTCATCAAAGCCTATGAAACACTCAGAAAAGAAATTGCACCTAACAAGATCTATTTCCATATCGCCAAAGGCAGCGCTATCAACAATGTAATGGACCTATCTCTCATGGAACATGGCACCCTACTGATCTTCCGCGTCTCCACTCCCCAGGGTCCTCAATATAAAATCGTTCCTGTAGAAGATGTGCTCGATGTCTCACACACCTATTAATCTCCTTCTTTTAGAAAATTTCCCTATCTTGGAGCAGCTGAAGGTAGAAGAAGCACTCCTTCGCGCCGACTCCCGAAATTTCTGTATCATCAACACCGGATCTCCAAAGTCCATCATCATGGGCATCTCTTCCAAACCCGAGGAGCTGGTTGATTACTCCAAACTAGATCAGAATATTCCTGTGATCCGAAGATATAGCGGAGGAGGCTGTGTAATCGCAGATCATAACACTATTTTTGTAAGCTTTCTACTTGCTAAAGACTTTCTTTCATTGCCTCCTTTTCCGGAGCCGCTTCTCAGATGGACGGGAGATTTTTATAGGGATGCGTTTGGTATTTCCAATTTCATGGTAAGGGAAAATGATTTTGTGATCGGCGAAAAAAAATGCGGCGGCAATGCACAATACATAAAAAAAGATAGATCGATGCAGCATACCTCATTTCTTTGGGACTACCACCCTGAAACGATGAACATTCTACTTCATCCCAAAAAAACTCCCAAATACCGTGAAAATCGTCCTCATGAGGAGTTTCTATGTAAACTAAAAGCACATTTTCCGGAGAAGAAGAGCGTGCAAAAGCGAATTGTGCAAGAGCTCAAAAAGCGATTCGCAGTTATCCCATTCGAACTAGAACAATCTCTTCCAATCTTAGCTTTACCTCATCGCAAAGCCACCCACGTAATTTAGTTTGTCAGCAAAAGAAAATCTATACTAGAATCCTTGCGCCTTATGAGGTTTAGTATGGTTATTCGCCTTCTATTTTTCTTTGTTCCCTTTTTTCTCTTTGCAGTGCCAAATCCACCGGAGCGAAAGTCGCAAGCTCCCACCATTTCCGGAGATGCCTTTAGAGAATACGCCGATTATGTCTTTGATGAATTAGATAGCTCTCTTCATCCTCTCTACGTGAAACCCAATAAGACCATCTTTGTAAAAACAGATATGCTGGATCTCTTTTTTAAGAATATCCATCCCTATATTCCTTGTAAGTACATATTGATTACCCACAATAGCGACTTACCCTCGCCGGGAGAGTTTCACGAATATTTAAATGATAATAAATTGATCGCTTGGTTCGGTCAAAACTATGACGGGTTTCATCATCCAAAAATGCACCCTATTCCTATAGGGATTGCCAATTTTTGCTGGCCGCATGGAAATGCAGAAATATTAAAAATGGCAAAAGAGAAGAGCCTTCACAAGATTCACCTTGCATATCTCAATTTTGCATTGAATAGCTACTACCAAGAAAGATGGAGCGTTTATAAATACTTTATCCATGCACCTTACTGCTATCATCCGGGCTTGAGAGGATATGATCAGTTCTTAAGCGATCTAGTCTCTTCTAAGTTTTGTGTTAGTCCTAGAGGTAATGGTTTAGACACCCATAGGATCTGGGAGTCAATCTATCTTGGCACGATTCCAATAGTAAAAAGCTCTTCTTTGGATGGCCTCTACTCAGATCTTCCAATATTGATTGTTCCTACATGGAAAATAGTCACCCAGAAATTCCTGGAACAAAAGTATGAGGAGATGCAGGTGAAACAATATAACTTAGAAAAGCTGAGCATGGATTATTGGATTAAACTGATTGATAGCTACAAACAAGAAAAATAGCAGAGATGTCAGGATGAACAGGATAAAAGAAAAAAATATTCCTATCCTGTCTATCCTGTTATCCCTGCTAATTCTCCCCCTGCTTACTTCTTCTGTTAGGCCTCCTAAACCAGATGCCAAGTATGAAAAGTATGCCAAAAAGCCTCTTCTTCTAATTGCAGAATTTCTTCCTGTTAATCCAGTGATCTTAGAAGCCGGAGCCCATTATGGAAATGATACTCTGAAATTCAAACAGATGTGGCCTGAAGCAAAGATCCTCTGTTTTGAGCCTAATCCTCATGCATTTACAGAGCTTTCTGCAAAAACTGAGGGAATAAGAAATATTCATCGATATCCCATTGCTCTCAATAATTATAATGGTTTCGCGACTCTCTATCTGTGTTACGGTTCCAATGGCGATGAACCTATCTATGAAGGGGCAAGTTCACTACTTGAACCAAGCGAAAGGATGCAGATTCATTACCAAGGCCCAAAAATAGAAGTTCCCTGTGTTGTGCTGGATGATTGGTGCAAAGAGCATCAAATAGAGCAGATTGATTTTATGTGGCTTGATCTTGAAGGGTTAGAGATTCAAGTTCTACAAAGTTCCCCGAAAATTTTAGAGAAGGTGAAAGTCATCTATACGGAAACAAATTTTGAGAAATTTAGAGTGGGAACTACCCTGTATAAGCATCTTGCAGACTTTCTGCAAACCCAGGGTTTTACTCTTCTGGTTCACTGGTATGTAGAGAATTCAATTAAGCAAGGAAATGCTATCTTTGTGAAAAAACCAGAAGTTTCCTTTTTGAGATATCTTGATTCCATACTTTTCAGATAACTTTTCTAAGACCTCTTTGACATATTGATTATGAATCATGTTCCCGCAGATTAACGTTCCGGGTGAAGTTTGTTTATAGAATTCGTCTAAATCTCTTAGCAAGCTATGACGCCAGTTTTTCAAATTTGTGTCCTTAATGAGGGAGTTACGGTAGTAGCTAAAATCAAAAAAAACAGGGATCTTTTTTTTTGCTAGATTGGGATAGAGGGTATCAAAAGTTTTATAAGGGATGAATGAAAGCTTTTTCGAATTGGCAAGGAGCGTAGGATCTACCAGATACTGTTCGAATGCGCGAAGTGTTTTTTGATCCATCCATAAATCGCAGAGTTGAATTTTGGTAAGGAAAGAAGCCTGGTTTGCTAGTTGAAGAGCGTGGACAGGAGTTGCAAAACCAATATAGATAAGATTTGGCCCAAGAGGTTCAAGAATGGAGCATAGGTCCTTCAGATCTTGTTCAGGGAACTTAGTTGCTTCCAGTTCCGAATGAGAACTATCTCCATTGCGAATACTTGCTTGTCTTTCTTCAATTACCCGGCGCCAAGGTGTAAAAAAGACCTTATCTATTTTTCTGTCTGTTAACTCTTCATATTTCTTGAGGAGAAAATCTTCATTGATTTCTGTCCAGTCGTGAATCAGGACCGCAGGCAACCCTTCAAAAAGAGACTCAACAAAAGAGTGTTCCATAATAGGTATGCAATCCAAGATCATCGCCTCCCAGTTTCTTAGGCAATCGGTTTCCAGGCCAAGAGGGGAAATAACAAATTTCGAGGCAGCTAGTTCATGATAGTAATCATTTCGTGAGATACAACCCCACTGGACACCGGTATGATTTCTACTAAAACAGTAGGACTCATTTTCAAAGAGCTTATAAATTTTGTCCCTATCTCCCCAGGGTCTAGGGAGATAGTTCATATAGAGCAAGTTCTCCTTTGAGAATGGCTTTTTGGTTATGAAATCTAGAAGATAGGCTAAAGGTTCCGGCTCAGGAAAATAGCGCTCCGCTTGACCTATAGGTATTTGAATGGCTTTTGGATGATAGCTAAAAACAATATTTCGACAGAACCAGGTTGCAAGCTTTGGATCATAAAGAAGCCGTTTATGATTCGGACTAGGAAACCAATCTCCTACATCACAAGTGAGTAAAATGTAAGGAATTGAAATCCGATCATGTACCTCTTTTTCAAACCAGTCTATGTACCATAAATTTAGATAGATAATATCGCCTAGCTCCACATCA